>CAYQBE010000009.1:0-6650 GCA_964415625.1 uncultured Clostridium sp. | reverse complement strand
TGTTGAAACAAAAATTATATATGGGCAGAATAATATTGAAATCGAGAACGGTTATAATTCCAGTATATGGATAGAGAATAAAATACATTCCATTATGTCTAGATTGTTAGGCATTCAAGGTTTTTTTTCATGGATTGGTACAATAAGAGCAATAGACTTTATAAAAAAATACGGTCCAGATATTGTTCATATACACAATTTACATGGAAACTATATATGTTATCCTTTATTGTTTAGGTATTTATCAAAGAAGCAAATTCCTATTGTATATACATTACATGATTGTTGGCCATTTACCGGAAAATGTGCGCATTATGCAGATATTAGGTGTAATAAATGGAAGATAAAATGTTATCATTGTCCCAAGGTGAGATCATATCCTCCAAGCTATTTCATTGACTTATCTTCGTTTATGTATAAAGTCAAAAAGTATATATTTAATAAATTAGACAAGGTGATTGCGGTTGGAGTATCTGATTGGATTGCGAATGAGGCAAGGAAATCTTTTATAAATGGATGGGACATTCGTGTCGTATATAATTGGATCGATATTTCGATATTTAAACCACAATATAATGCTGATTATCTTCAGAGAGTCGGAATAAGAGAAGATGAGTTTATTATATTAGGGGTATGTGGAAAATGGAGTAAAGCTAAGGGAATACTGGATTGGTTAGAATTAGGAAAATATTTATCAGAAAAGCAAAAAATTGTTTTGATAGGAAAGATTGATAAAAGTATAGTATTGCCACCAAATTGTATACACATATCTTATACAGAGAATAGAGAGGAATTAGCAATTCTTTATACAAGAGCACAAGTTTTTTTGAACCTTTCAGAAGCGGAATCATTTGGAAAGACAACTGCAGAGGCATTGGCATGTGGAACACCGGTAATAGTTTATGATAGAACTGCATGCCCAGAGTTAGTTGGACCTTCTTGTGGTTATGTGGTTAAGAGTCTTCCAGAAGTGGTTAGAAGGATACAGATGATTCAAGATGGACAAGCAGATATAAATCAAAAACTATGTAGAAGATATGCAGTAATGAATTTTGATATTAAAGAAAATATAAAGAGGTATTACTATATATATAAAGAAGCAATAGAATTAAAATAGAGTTTTGTGAGGGTAGTTATGATTTATTATGTGGGAAGTTATTCTGATAAAGAGACAGATTTATTATATAAGGGTGCGATGCCAGCAAAGTTAAAAATGGATTATATAATAAATACTATGAGAAGCTTAAAACTTGAATTTACAGTATATTCTCTATGTAGTTATGTGGGTGATAAATTTTTTGTTACTTCAAAAAGAAAAAGAATATCAGATGAATATGATATATTATTTCAATTTCTATTTAAAGAAACAAATAAATTTGGAAAAGTTATTAATCGATTTCTCAAGAAAATCGAATTTTTTTTCTTTTTATTTTTTATAGTTAAAGAAGAAGATATAGTGATTACATATCATTCATATCTTATGTTAAATATTATAAAAAATGTGCATAGAATAAAGAAGTTTAAATGGGTTACAGAAATAGAGGAATTATATTCTTATGCGTGGGGAAAAAAGGATATACGAGAAAAAGAACTTTGTGGTTTGGGATATGCAGATGCATATATTTGTGTTAACCATAAGATTGCTGAATATTTTCAGAATGCAAATAAGAAAATTATTATTTCACACGGTGCATATTTAGTTCCGACTTTATATGAAAAAAGACATTCTGCAAATGAAATAAACGTTGTATACGCAGGGACGATAGAAAAATATAAAAGGGGAGCTTTTATGGCAGTTGAAACAGCAAGATATTTGGATTCTAAATGGAAAATGCATATTTTGGGATTTGGAAAAGAAGAAAATATTAAAGAACTGCAAAGTTTAATTGATGAAGTAAATAAAGAAGCAAATGAAATAAAAGTAGAGTATAATGGAAAGAAAACGGGAGAGGATTTGTACCAATTTCTACAAAATTGTGAGGTTGGGCTTAGTAGTAATATTATGGAAGCTGATTTTGCGAACCATACATTCCCATCAAAGGCAATTACTTATTTGGCTAATAATTTATTGATTGTGACTGGATACGCAGAAATGTTTGAAAAATGTGAGATAAGAGGGTATCTCAAATTTTTTTATGAATATTCACCTCAAAAAATAGCCGAAGTAATTAACTCATTGCAAGAACAAGATTTAGAAATAGATGGAAGAACCCATATACAAAAATTGCACCGACAATTTATGAAAGAATTATATGAAATGGTAAATTGAATATTATGAGAAAAAAAATAGGAATAGTAACATATTATAATATTTTTAATTATGGCTCCTTTTTACAGGCATTTGCTTTACAGGAAAAAGTCAAACAGTTAGGATATGAGGCGGAAATTTTAGAATTATCATATAGTAGGATAGATAATATTGTAAACAGGATACGAATGCTTATAAAGTTTGTTCAATGGCCTCAATATATCAAATTTATTTTAAAATTAAGAAAATTAGGGCTTTCTTCTATTTGTAATATTGGGAATATAACTCAAAAAAAATTTATTGATTCTATAAATGAGTATCTTAATGTAAAAACTTTTAGATATAAGGAGATTAAGCGAATTGCCAAAGGAAATGAGTATGCGTCATTTATATGTGGAAGTGATCAAATATGGTCCCCATTAGGAATGATTGTTAAAAAACATAAATTTTTAGAATTTGCTCCAGAAGAAAAAAGAATCGCATATGCTCCAAGTTTTGGTGTAGAGTATATTCCTGAATATAATAGAAGAGTATATCAAAAAAAATTATCAAAAATCTTTAGGATTTCTGTGAGGGAAAATAGTGGTAAGAGAATTATAGAACAATTATTGGATAGAAATGATATACCCGTTGTTCTAGACCCGACACTATTATGGAAAAGAGAGTTTTGGGATAATAAAGAAAAACAAATAAAAATTAATGGAAAATATATGTGTTGCTATTTTCTTAATCAGCCTGAAAGAGAACGGATTGAAGAAATCCAGAACTATGCGCAGAATAAAAACTTAAATATAATAGTACTTCCATATAGAAATACATTTTTGGAAAATTCTAATTCATATTTTGTAGAATGTTCACCATTTGAGTTTATAAGTGTAATTAAAAATGCAGAGTATATTTTGACAGATTCTTATCATGGAACAATCTTTTCTATTCAATTTGAAAAAAAATTTATCGTCTTTGAAAGAGCACATGCAGAAGAAGTAAAACAGACCTCCCGACTGTTTACATTGTTGAATATTATAGAAATGAGTAGCCATTTTATAACTACAGGTAAATGGGAGAGTATTCTTAATGCAAATATAGATTATAGTAGAGTACAGTCAAAGATCAATGATATGAGAAAAAGTTCTCTTTTATTTTTAAAGGATGCTTTACTATCAGTAGAAAAAGACGAAAGGCATTAAATTTTTTGATTCTGGTGAGAATCTGCGCATCTAGAAAGGTATTTTAAGAATTATGAATAAATATTTCATGGAAAAAGAGGTAAAAGATTGTTGTGGATGTCGTGCATGTGAACAGATTTGTCCGGTCAAGTGTATAAACATAAAAAAAAATGAAGAAGGATTTTTATATCCAGATATTAATTTAGAAAAGTGTGTTCAATGTGGTATGTGTTCTAAAGTGTGTCCTATGGAAAATGAGTATAAAAATGAAGAAGAACAAATAGCCTATGCGGCAATAAGCAGTGATGACACCACACTATTAAAAAGCTCATCTGGTGGAATTTTTTTCTTATTAGCTAAATGGATTATAAAGCAAAAAGGTTATGTCTTTGGCGCATATCTTAACAAAGATTTTATTTTGCAACAAAAGGGCGCTTCTAATATAGATGAAATTAAGCAATTACTTGGATCAAAATATATCCAAAGTGATACTAATAATACATTTTCTGTTGTCCGAAAGATGGTTGAACAAGGCAAATTAGTATTATATGTTTCAACGCCTTGTCAAATTGCTGCGATAAAACTTTTTCTTGGAAAAGAGTATTCTAATTTTTATACAATTGACTTATTATGCCATGGAGTTCCAAGTAATGATTTATACCTAGGGTATATAAATTATCTAGAAAAAAAACATCATGGAAAAGTAGTTTCATTTTCTTTCCGCGATAAAGAAAAATTTGGTTGGTCAATAACTTTAAAATACGTTATTGAAAAATCAGGTAAAAGAAAAGCATATTATGTTCCAGCAGGGCTTTCTCCATACTTTTATGCTTTTTTACGAGGAAAAGTATTGAGAGAATCCTGTTACAGGTGTCCATATACTACTATACAAAGAGCAGGAGACATTACATTAGCAGATTTTTGGGGGATTGAGAAAGTTATTCCAAAGTTAGAGTCTAAAAAAGGATGCTCTTGTGTTATTTGTAATACGAAAAAAGGAAAAGACTGGTTTGAAAATATAATTCCAGAAGCTAATATAAAGGAAGTAACAATAAATCAGGCAACAGTTCAGAATATAAATTTTTTTGAATCCACAAAGCGGCCAGAAGAAAGAAATTCTATATATAAAGAGTACAGTGAATTAGGATTTAAGTATGTTAGCAAAAAATATTTCAAAAATCCAAAAGGAATGAGAATTAGGATTAAAAGTATACTAAAACAAATTAAGAGGTAATACAAAATGATATTGTCATTAGAACGAATATTGAATAAACTTATCCGTAGTTATCGAGAAACGTGTTTTCAAAAACATATTGGACAAAGACTGGTGGGCTTAAGAATCCATGGCGCAGTGAAAATAATTAATTATAATATACAGGCTGGCAAAAATTTAAAACTGTATCCGGGAGTTATGATATGGGGCGATGGGCCTGTCGTATTAGGAGATAATGTAGTTATTGGCAATGGCACAATTTTGTATGCATCTAAATCGGGTGGCGGAATTACAATTGGAGATAATACAAATATTGCAGCTCAAGGTTATATTATAGATGCAGACCATGGAGCTAGAAAAGGTGTTAACATTTCAGCGCAGGAAAATGATGTTGCGCCGATAAAGATTGGTAATGATGTATGGATTGCTGCCAATTGTACGATTCTAAGGGGAAGCGTAATAGAAGATGGAGCAATTATTGGAGCAAAAAGTCTTGTAAAGGGAAAGATTGATTGTGATGGAATTGCTGTAGGTATCCCTGCTAAGGTTATAAAGTATAGACAAAATGAGGGGGGGTAATTAGAAATTTTGTTATTATATATTGGTCAAAAATAATTTTAAATAGATGAACACATGAATCGGCAAATTAAAGGAAAATATGGAGATATTATTTATTGAATATGAAAAGATTTGAAGAGGACAAAAATCAAGCTGTACAATTTAATACAATAAGTTGTATTTTTGCTATTGGTTTAGTTATAATACTGGATTGTAATGCATTAGTAAAAATTTTGGTGATTATCGGGATTATAGCATTATACTTATGTAGTATATTGCGGGGATGGAATAAAGAAAAATGGGTACTGCTGCTTATATTATGTATATCACTTATTAATGTATATTGCGAATGTAGAATCTATATTCCATATCGGCTTAATTATTCAACATCTTATAATAAACAATGTGGATTTAGTACCACACAGGTGAGTTATACATATAATTCTGGAAATTCGGATTCTTTGCTATGTGCTATCTTAAAGGATAAGGATGTGTTTGTATATGGACAATGTGAAATGTATCAGAGATATATTGAACAATTTTCAAAAGAAGTTTTGGACTATAATTTTAAAATAAAAGTAGATTGGCTGATAGATAAGCAAGACTCTTTTTTAGATATGGGAAGAATTAATCCATATAATGCAGTGGACTGTTTTGATGAAGACGAAATTGAGATTTTAAGAGAAATTCGTAATGATAATAAACCTAGATTATATGTTAGTTCAGATAGCGTTGTAGATGAAAATGATATCATTATTGCTGTTGATTATTTACATAATATATATGTTATAACAGAAGATATGGTGAAGGAGATGAAAGATGCATAAAATACGGAGAAATCTTATTATAAGCAGTTTTCTATTGATTTGTTCATTTTTTATATTTCTTATAAGAAGTCATGAAACCTACGAAATAAGTATGTTGCTTAATAAGCTTTCTTCTGGAATGCAAGTTAGACAAATACTTGCAGCATATTTTTTGTTTTGCATAGGTTATTTACAATTGAGATATATAAAAATACAATGGGGAAAATGGGGACAAATTGCACTATCATATCTATATGGAACCGCATTGTGGGCAGTTTTAAGTATATTTTATTTATGTACTGGTATAAGATATAATTTTCGTTATATGATGATAGGAAGTGCAGCGGTTATAATTCTCTCATTTTTACTTGATAATAAAAATATTAAGTTAGATTTAAAAGGGTTTATTTATGATAGTATATTATTTATCGGAATTGCAGCTATTGCCTCTACTGGATTAATGTTTACATTTTCTTCCGGAGACAGTCAATACTATATTCAGGAATGGGGAAAAGGAATTGCAATTTTAGAAAGGATTAATCACACACAGCGTACTTTTCTTTTACATACAGGCATATTACCAGCAACTTTTTCTTCATTGGCTTATTTTTTTAATGCCGATAATATTTATACAATACACCATTGTTTAGAAATTTGTT
>CAYQBE010000008.1:0-61953 GCA_964415625.1 uncultured Clostridium sp. | reverse complement strand
AAGGTATACCCAAGGGCATCCCATTATGGCCATTCGGCCGTTTCACAAGGTATACACCCTCACCCGGAACGTACTCCCGCCCCCCTTCGTATCCTCCACATCCAGCCCGATCCCCTGTATCTCCGCCAGCTTCACAGCAATAGACAGCCCCAGCCCAAAATGTTCTTTCTGATTTCGGGCTTTTTCATGCCTGTAAAATCGGTCAAAAATCAGTTTTTTCTCCTCATCCGGGATTCCCGGCCCATGGTCTATAACATAAACCATAACAAAGGGATGCTTATATTCCGCACGCAGAACGATCCTTCTGGCATATCCTGATTTCTGCGCGGGAATTTTATCTGATTCACACATTGTTCGGATGCTCTGTCCGGCGCTGCAGTTTTTTCCAAGCCCTGTATCCAGCCCATAAGCCACCGCATTATTCAGCAATATGGTAAAAATCTGCCGGCACAATTCCGGGTCAGCCAGTACCCTGGGAATCGGCTCCTCCGGCAATTCCAGCAACAGCTTCCCATTCCTCGACACACAGAGCGGTTCATACACCTCCAGGAGATTCAGCAGCATTTCATCGATCTCAAAAGATTCTTTCCTCACAGCCCATTGCTTTTGATCTGCCGCAGCCAGAAGCAGCAGGTTCTTCACAAGCGAGCTTCCTCTTTGGCATTCCTTCCGGATCACCTCCAAAAGCCGCTCCTGTTCCTCCGGCGCGTCGGCAACCGCGTCAGCGGTACTCCGGATGACCGCAAGGGGGGAGCGCAGTTCATGGGAAGCAGCGGCCACAAAATCCTGCTGCTTTTGGTAAGTCTCTTCCAACGGCTTCAGAGACCGGCGGACGAACCAGCGCCCGGTCAGGAAGAGAAGCAGGATCCCAATACAGCCGATCAAAATATAAAAAAGGAGAGTCCTTACCACCAGCCCCCGGTTCCCGGAAATATCCTGCAGCAGGATCAGTTTTTTATACCCGCCGGCGGTCTGGATGACCAGGACATTTCCAAGATAAATATCCCGCGTGTCTCCCCGGATCTCCAGCAGGGAGCTTTGCAGCAGATTGGAGGAAATGGGATGGGAATGCGGGAAAATCCCTTCCTTTGCGGCCAGGTCTTCCGCGCGCTCGAATAATTTTTCACGATCCGTTCGTGTCACGTAAGAGCCCGGAAAAAAGAACGGCGAATCGTTTTCTTCTATATAAATAGCGAGCTGGTGTTTCTGCTCTAACTGTGCCAGATAGGAATCGGAAAATACAGAGTCGGTCTGCAGCCGGGACATCAAGGTAAAAAGCTGATCCTGAAAAATGGATTTCCGGCGGCTGTCCTGGGATGAGAGAAAGAACAGAAAAGCTGCCGCAAGGATCGCACTCAGGATCAGTCCGGTACTCAAAGTATAAAGAATCACAAATTTCTTTTCCAGCTTCGGAAACATCAAACTCCCTCCATCCGATACCCCAGCCCATGCACCGTAGAGATCACCGTCCGGCTCCCCAGGGCGCGCAGATGCTTTCGGAGAAAATAAATATAGGTATCCAGGTTCCCGTCCTCCACGGCGCCGTCAGGTCCCCACACCCGGGAGAAGATCTGCTCCCGGACCAGCGTCTTTTCCGGATTGCGCAGGAAAAATTCCAGCAGCAGCGATTCACGCCTGGAAAGCTGCCGTTCCTCCCCGCCGCAGGTTAAGAGGCGATTATCCGGGTCGAACCGGATATCCAGATAGGAAAGGCTCTGATATTCGGTAAATGCCTGGGGCCTTCTGGATAGCGCACGGATGCGGGCCAGAAGCTCCTCGATGGCATAAGGCTTCACCAGATAGTCGTCCGCCCCGCAGTCCAGGCCATCGATCCGGTCGTTGATGGTATCCAGCGCAGTGGTCACGATGACCGGAACCGTGATATGATTCTGTCGGATGGAACGCAGGATGGAAAGCCCGTCGATCTCGGGCAGCATCCGATCCAGAAGGATCAGGTCGTAGGCATCCGTCATGGCACGATAGAGCGCCTCGCTTCCGGTGTGGCAGCAGTCCGCCGTATGGTTCCGGGCATTCAGCTGCAGCCGCAGCGCTTCGCACAGTTCTCGGTCGTCTTCTATGATTAAAATATGCATCTGATCTCTCCGTTTCACAAGGTTATACCCGAGAGTATTCCATTATGGCCATGCGTCCGTTTCACAAGGTTATTACATTACGATTGTTCTGAAAAGCTGCGAAAATCCATAAAAGGAAGGTTGTAAACGGGAAATACGGAGGAGTTGGTAATGTTTGCCACAATAGGTCTCATGTATCCCAATAGTAATGCAGGGGCATTTAAGTGAAGCATAGCATCAATTGCCTTATCATCAAGATCTTCCCATCTGAAATCCGCGGCAACCTTGGCAATGAGTTTAAATGGCACATCCTTCTTTTCCGTATTAGCATTCAATTCCAACTCTACGTTTGCCGCATTTTGCTCTTTACTTTTTTTTATATGCAGTTGAAAAGCGGCCTCAATATCCGTATTACTGTCAGAGCCGTTAAAAGTTGGATTTGTCTGGAATTGCAGTTCGGTCAGGTAAGGATTAAAAAATTGAAAATTACTCTTTTTCATTTATCTTCTCTCTTTCTATTTCAACAGTCGATTTGAAACACGAAGTCCGTATGCGCGGCAGATGAGTCTGCGTTCTGAACAGTTACCAAAATGAATTGTAAACTTTCGGACAGTTCGCTACGCCGCGGATAAGTAAAGCTCAGTATTAACATCATCCAGATTATGATAATCGATAGTGTGAGTGTGTGGTTCCTGTTCAGAAACGCTGTGTTTTTCGCTTTCGACCAGCTCACTTTCATGAACAACCATTTCATGGAGACGTGTTGAGTAAGCCAAGAGACGGTTAACAATAGGAGAAACGTATTCTACGTTCAGTATGAAATCGCCGGATTTCTTGACCATAAAATAGGCGTTTGCGGATTCTATATCACATTTCAGTAAAGTTCCTGCTTTTGGCAGATCAAGAGGATCTACGTCACGAGTGTTGATCATGCAGCTCTTTTCATGTCCCTGGAGATCCCGAGTTACTAAAACCAGATGTTCCGGAATACACAGTGCAGAGGAGATATCCATAGTACCTGCAATTAAATGATCGAGCGTATATAAAGAACTCTCAGAAATAATCCATTTCTGCCCTCCGCGGATATCGGAACAAAGACACAGAAAAAGATTATCTTTCTCATCAACGCAGGTGAAAAAAACCGGCTCCGTATCAAATTGTAAAAAAATATGTTCTAAATATAAATTGCCGATTGTTATTACATGTTCAAAATATAATTCATGTTTCATGTTCAGTTACCTCTTTAAAATAATTCTGCGGTTCAGATTCATCATAAATCCACCAATCTACATGAGTGTCATTTCTTTTTTCTCTTTCTGATGTCAACTGACAAGGACCACAGGAAGCCTCTGTTTCACCGGATGCAATAAAAGCTTTTGGATGGTGACGCATAAAGACATTAAGCCAATACTCCGCTTCTGAATATTCAATATTACATGAAGTAGAATAGACTCCGGGATCATTCAGGTTCAGTTTTCGTTTGGGCGGCGGCATCAGGCCCTTTTGAATTTCTTCATATGTACTTATAAAGCTGTCACGGTCTATACAGCCATATTTTATGATTCTATAGACCGCTTTATTTTCTTTCCTGGCTTCTGCTGGTAATATTTCAGCTTCAAAATTGTTTGGAAAACATTTAGGATATTTGCTCATATGGTTTCTCTCATTGTAATGGCTGCTATGGATTAACAAGTGGCTTGAGTATACCATAGTTTCTGCTGTGAATCAAATGCTATACTACTATAGATACAGTATACCAGACATTTCTCAAAAAAACCTCAAAAAATTCCTCCATCTTTTCAAAGTTTTTTTGAGAAATCCCCTGTATACTTATCTACAGGGATTCCCGATCGGGAGAGCGTCAGACGGCAAAGTGCCATACGGGAAAGTGGAGAAGCTTTCTTTAGATGCTGCTCATGGCTTCTTTATCTGGAAACTACGATCCATGAATTTCGATCCGGAATATCCCAACGACATACGAAGAAAGGAGACAACTACACATGAATCAAAGAATTTCCTATATAAAGAAAAAGAACCGGCGCCGCCTTCTGGCATCTGTCTTATTCCTCACACTGGCTCTCACCTCCCTCACCGCCTGCTCCAAAAACGGCGGGGATACCGGAAACGGAAACAAGGGCAATGACAGCACCGGCACCAACAGTTCCTCCGGAGGAACATCCGCCAAAGGCCGCTACATAGAGGAGGACATGGATCTTCCCATTTCGGACGGCGAAGAGGTTCTGAACCTTACCCGGACAACGGACGGCGCGCCAGTCCTCTTCACCTGTGTAAATGATACCCAGGTGAACCGATATGAATACAACGGGAAGGACTGGAGCAAGACCGCTCTGGACTGGTTTGCTCGGGTCTATCCGGACAGTGAGGTTTTTCCCATGGAAGTGCAGGAAACCGCCGAAGGGATACAGTATGTGCGCGGAATGGATGAGGAGCAGACACACATTGCCAGGGGCGGGAACGGACAGGAGGGGGAAGAACTGCAGATTCCGTATCTGACGGAGCAGGACGAGATCGGCTATCCCATCATAACCGGGATGATCGTGGACGATGCCGGTAATTACTGGCTGCAGTCGCCCTACGAGGGAGTTGCTGCGGTGATTGCCGGAGATACCTTGGAAGTATTGGAAGAAATTCCGACAGCCCAGCTCCTTTCCATGAGAGATCGCCTCATATTCCAGGGAGACGGCACAATAGCAGTGAATACGGAGGACAATGTATACACGATCTATGAAAAGAACCGGGAGCAGCAGGGAACGTTTTCTGTAAAAAAGAATGGCGCGGCCTGGATGTGCGGCGGAGAAGACCATTGGTATTACATTTCCGAAGAAGGAATTACCCGGCTTACCGTGGGAAATGATACCCAGGAAGTGATCATGGACGGCAGCCTGGGCGCCATGGGCTCCACCGTGAATACGGTCATGGGAGCTGTCCGGGGAAATGAGGATGATTTTTATATTCTTTACGATCAGTACAAAACAGGCGTCCAAAGCCTGAAGCATTATGTCTACGACCCTGAAGCCGCGGCGGTTCCGGAAACGACATTGCAGGTATTCGGGCTGTCGGACAGTGATACGGTCCGCGAGGCGGCCATCGGCTTCCAGAAAAAGCATCCGGATGTAAAGGTCGAGTTTACCACCTCTGGAAAACAGGCAGGGGAAGTGACGTCAGACGACATCCGCACGCTGAATACAGAGCTGCTCAGCGGAAACGGCGCCGATGTGCTTCTGTTGGACGGACTTCCGATGAATGCCTATATTGAAAAAGGAATCCTTGCGGATCTGTCGGAGACAGCAAAGGAAATCATGGAATCCGACACGTATCTGGAAGAGATTTTGAACAATACCGCCCAAAAGGACGGAAAGCTCTACGGGCTTCCGATCAAATTTGGTGTACCTGTTTTATATGGCAACGAGGACGCAAAAAAAGCACTGGATTCCTTTGACAGCCTGAAAGCATTTCTGGAAAAGGATCCTCAGGCCAGCGTATTCGGTCTGGCGGACAGAGAATATATCCGGGATTTTCTGTTCCAGATCTATCAGGACGAGCTGTTTGGAGAGGACGGCAAGGTGGATCAGGAAAAACTGGCGGAGCTCCTGGAGCTGGCGGGCAAGATCGCAGAAAATGCGAAAGCATCCTTGTTTGAGGAAAATCTGAGAGAAGATGAGTCCGGTTATATCAGAGATCCATTTACCAATCTCGGAGCGGAAGGGATCCTCAATCATCCGGAAGGGGCGGCTACCGCCAGCATTCACAGCGTGACTGATATGATGAACCCCTATACGGTTATGCGTCAGAAAAATCTGACGCCGGAAACGATCCGGGGATTCTATCTGCCGGCTGGCGTGGTCGGGATCAACCAGAACACGGCTCAAATGGAAACAGCCAGGGAATTTGTAACATATCTGCTTTCCCAGGAAGTGCAGTCCGCACAGCTTGACGATGGATTTCCGGTGTTGGTGTCTGCGCTGCAGGATAAAAAGGCTGAGGCAAACAGTGACTATGCATCCAGCTTTTATATGATGAGCAGCTGGAATTTTGAAGGGGAACAGCTGGAGCTGGAAGCAAATTTCCCGACCGTGGAAGAGGTGGAAGGTTTTATCGAAATGTGCGGCACATTGACCCGGCCGGCGGAACAGGAACGGATCATCTGGAATCTGTATCAGGAGGAAGCGGATCAATATCTGGGAGGCGAGATCGATGCGGAAACAGCCGCGGAAAATATCGCCCGGAAGGTGGACACCTACCTTGCGGAGTGAGAAGATGCCGCTCCGGGAGGCAGGGAGCGGATATCTCTTCCTGCTTCCCAGCCTCCTAGGTACAGGCGTCTTTGTCCTTCTTCCGTTCCTCGATGTGTTCCGGAGATCCTTTTTTCAGGCCGTTGGAAGCGGCTTTGTGGGACTGGAAAATTACCGGCAGGTTCTGGCCAACGAAGCATTTCGCCGGGCGGCGGGCAATACGGCCCGGTTTATGCTGTTCTGCCTTCCCATCCTGCTGGCATTGTCCCTGTGCATGGCGGTCCTGGTCAGCCAGGCTGCTCATTTTCAAAGGTGGATCAAGACCGGATTTCTTCTTCCCATGGCAATCCCGGCGGCGTCCGTGGTCGTCTTTTTCCGGATGCTCTTTGATGAGAAGGGCTGGCTGAACCTGCTCCTGCGGCAGATGGGGCTGGCCGGGCAGGACTGGCTCACCTCCGGGCGGGCGTTCTGGGTGCTGTCCGCCTGCTATATCTGGAAAAATCTGGGGTACGACATGATCCTCTGGCTGGCCGGGCTGGGTGCCATCCCGGAAGAGCAGTACGAGGCCGCGAAGGTGCAGGGAGCCGGGGCATGGGACTGCTTTCGCTATATCACGCTGCCTCAGCTAAAGGAAACACTGTTCGTTACGGCGCTGCTTTCCTTTGTCAATGCATTTCGGGTATTCCGGGAAGCCTACCTGCTGGCAGGCGAATATCCCCATGAAAGTATTTATATGCTGCAGCATCTGTTCAACAACTGGTTCGTCAATCTGGATATCCAGAAAATGACGGCGGCTGCGGTCATGCTGGTGATCGGTACGGGGGCGGTGCTGCTTGGATTTCGAAAAACGGGAGACAGGGACGGATGAAGAGAGGCAGGATGGGCGCCGGATTGGAAAGCGTTCTATGGGGACGGACGAAGAGAGGCAGGATGGGCGCCGGATCGGAAAGTGTTTTATGCGGAACAGAATGAAAATGATGTGAAAAGGAAGGTGATACGGCTTGACGGAAAAAGGGAAGCGCAGGGCTGCAAAATGGGCAGCCCGGATCCTGTTATGTACCGTTGCCGGGATCATGGTGCTGCCTCTGCTGATGCTGTGCTCGGATTCCCTGATGGGGAGCCGGGAGCTGGAGGAAACCTGCGGAGCCGTGCTTGTGGATCAGGGAGCATGGGCCGGATTCCGCTTTTTTCCCAATTATCCGACACTGAGGGCTTATGTCCGTCTGCTGCTGGATTCTCCGGAATATTTTACCGCGTTCTGGAATTCCATGCTGCAGACGATGGGCGTGCTGGCAGGACAGCTTTTGGCCGCGGTTCCGGCGGCATGGGCATTTGCAAGGTTTCGGTTTCCCGGGAAAAAAATGCTCTGGTTCCTGTATATGCTGCTGATGATCCTGCCCTTCCAGGTGACCATGGTTTCGGGCTATCTGGTCTTAAGCGGGGCGCAGCTTATGGACACACATTGGGCGGTCATCCTGCCGGGAATTTTTTCCACGCTGCCGGTGTTCATCTTGGAGAAGACATTTGCCGGGCTTCCCGGGGAAGTGGTGGAGGCGGCTAAGCTGGACGGCGCGGGAAATGTGCGGATTTTTCTGAATATCGGGATTCCTCTCGGGATGCCGGGGATCTTTTCCATCCTGATCCTGGGGTTTCTGGAATACTGGAATGCCATCGAACAGCCGATGACTTACCTGAAAACAGAGGCGAGGTGGCCCCTGTCGCTGTATCTGCCTCAGATGGTCGGTACAGAAATTGCCTCTGCGTTTGCCGCCTCCATCGTCACGCTGCTCCCGGCCGTGCTTTTATTTTTGTCAGGCCAGGAGTATCTGGAGCAGGGAATCGCGGCATCCGGAATGGAGAGGGCGGGGAAAAAACAGTAGGAGGATTTGCGGATTTGGACAGAAAAATAAAACGAAGGGTATGGGTGCTGGCCGGATTTCTGATCATGATGTCAGCCTGTACCGTTCTTTCCAGGGCAGCGGCATCCGTGCTGGTGGCTCAGGTTCAGGTAGAAAAGCCGGGGCGGGGAAAGCTGTCGTATTCTTACGGCGGAAATGGAACCGTAGTGCCGGAACAGGAAAAGACCATATTTCTATGGGCGGGGCAGCAGGTCGAATGGGCAGCGGAGACAGGAAGCGCAGTGAAGGCAGGGGAATGCCTGATCCAATTCCGTATGGAATATTTACAGCAGACCATCCGGAGCAAGCAGGCAGAGCTGACGCAATTGGAGGTTCAGGTGCAGCAGCAGGAGATCGCGGCCAGGGGGACCGTGCGGGTGCCGTCGGCGGAGAGGGCGCTCCAAAATCTGGAGGATGCGCAGAAGAAGCTGGAAGATGCCCAGGAGAAGTTGGAAGATGAGCAGAAGAAGCTGGAAGAGGGGCAGAAAAAGCCGGAAGATGCCCAGGAGAAGGAAAGGAAGGCGCAGGAGGAATACGATCAGCTTGGCGGAAGTGCATTGGACGGGCAGCAGGAGCTAACAGCAGCGCTGGAGCAGGCTCAGGCAGATGTGGAAGCCGCCCGGCAGACCGCCGACCAGGCTCGCATAGAATATCAGTTTGCATTAAAAGAGGATTCCGCCCAGAATACCAATGAGGCCAATTCCATCCAGTCTGCGCAGCTTGGCGTCCAGTCTCTGCAGGTGCAGGTTGATAAGGCAAGGAGGGAGCTGGAGGAACTGACCGCCTATCAGAACGCAGGCGGAAGGATCTGCGCGGAGGAGGACTGTACCGTTTTGATGTCCGGTGTGCAGACAGGGGCATTTACCACAGGCGCGGAGGTTATGGTAACCGGCATCGGGGGCTGGAAGCTGAAAGGATTGGCGGATGCGAAGGATAAAGAAAAGCTGAAGGCCGGAACAGAAGCGGAGATCCGTCTGGGCGCGGGGAAGAAAAGAACGGTGAGGATTGAGTCTGTCGCGGCGGAACGATCCGAAGGCTCGGAAGGTGGAGCGGGAGAAACCGGATCAGATTCCCAATCTCTGCAGTTCTGTTGGTATGCCCGCCTGCCGGAGAATACCACAGCGGGAAATGGAAATACATTTACCTGGAATGTGAATGCCGACTCGGATCAGGAATACGAGCAGATCATTCCGCTCAGTGCGCTGCGGGAGGACACCGCCGGGGCATTCTGTCTGATCCTTTCGGAAGAAAAAAACATGCTGGGAACGGTGCAGACCGCAAAGCGGATTCCTGTCACCGTATTGGAAAAGGATGCGCAGAAAGCGGCGGTCACTTCCACTCTGAAAGAATCAGACCAGATCATTGCTTCATCGGAAAAATATATAGAGGAAGGAGAACGGGTTCGGATCAAAGAATGAAGGTGATGTTTCAAAAATACAGGTATATGCTTCTCCTACTGCTGTTTTTTATCTGTGCAAATGTTTTCGCGGCGTCCCGGCTGTTGTTCCTGAAAGACCATGCAGACCTGATCGCACTGCGCTATCCGGAGGGAACCCTTTCGGCATCCGCCTGGGAGCAGCTCGGGAAAAATGACGCGGATGAGGAGGAGAAACAAAAGGAACTGTTCTCCCAGGCCGGGATCTGGAAATCCCGGAAAGAGACCACGGTTTCAGAGGAACAGACTGGGCGGGAGCAAAAGGTTTCCTGCTATCAGATCAGGGGACAGGCCGCAGCGGTTTTGGGGAAGGAGCTGGTCTGCGGACGATATTTCGTGGAAAACGAGGATCATGTCTGCCTGCTGGACCGGGATACTGTCCGGAAATTGTTTGGCTCAGAAGATGTATTGGGAATGGAGGTTCAGATCAATGGAGCAGGCTGGCGGATCATTGGAGTGCTGGGCGGAGACCGGGCGGTCTGCGTGATCCCTTCCGGGGAATCCGGCAGAGAGCCGGTATCTGGAGGAGCAGTTTCTGGGGGCGGCAGCGGCGGGAATGGCGAAGGGGCAGCCACCGGAGGAAGTGCTGGAAACGGCGGAAATGGCGGAGGGTCACTTGCCGGAGGCAGTGCTGGCTCCGGGGGAGCAGCAATGACCGGAAATGCCGGAGGCGGTTTTGACGGAGCGGCAGTCCGGAAAAAGGAAATCGGACAGTCCTCTAATTTGACATTCAGCCGGATAGAGGCATTATTCGGCAGCTCCGGAAGTCAAAGGATGGACGGACAGTTGTATTATGTGACAGCATGCTTCATTTATTTCGGCATACTCGGGCTGATTTTTATGATTGCAGGAATCGTCTGGGGAAGGAGAAAGCGTCAGAAATGGATGGCTGTTGCAGGCATGGCGGCAGCGGCGGGGATCCTGTGGCTGGGAATCCGGTACGCTGCGCCCGGCAGCGATTATCTGCCCACCTACTGGTCAGATTTTGAATTTTTCAGCCGTATTTTCCAGGAAAAGGCAAGACAGATCGGGGAGCTTGCCTTACATCAGGAATTTTCCGTTTGGCAGAATATTTTTCGGGCGTGGCAGCAGGTCATCGGGGCTGGGATTTTTGATTGTGTGCTGTGTATCATTTCGGTTTTCGGAATGATGGAAAAATGAGATTTGCAATGATTGGCTGAGCAGGCGTGTTTCAGTAGAGACACCTGCTCAGTTTTTTGTTAAGGGGCCTCTGGGTGATACACAAAAGGAATATAAAATTGGAAAGCGTGCTTGACGCTCATAGGAGCAGGTGTTATACTTTATGTAAAGCTAGCTTTCCCTTGTGGAAAGAACCTTTACTGACAGGGAGGGAATTATGAAGAACAAGAAAATCGTCTGGGTTATCGGATTGATAGTTGGGATTGTGGTGAACTTTACTGGTATGATGTTAGGTATAGAGCATGGCGGAAGCATGCGGAGTATATATGGTGTCCTTTTATTCGGAGGCTCGATCCTGGAGACATTTAGTATAAACAGAATCAGCCGTATTTCTTATGAAAAGGAATTCCCTGATCTGGTAGAAAAGGAGAAAATCGAATACCGGGATGAGCGGAATGCCGCGATCCGCAGCCGGGCAAAAGCGAAAAGTGCAGACATCATCCAGTGGTGCATTCTTTTTATGGCCGGACTGGTATTTTTAGTTTCAGACTGCCCGATTTGGATCGTGTTTGTCCTCGTTGGAATTTATTTCTTGAAATCCGGGATCGAGTGGTATTATACAAATAAGTATCAGAAGGAAATGTAAAAAGCACGACAACCTTTTTATAGAAATATTCCGAATAGTATGGTAAAATCGAGAAACAGACAGATAAGTAGGAAAAACGCAGATTCTTCACGCCCCGGAACATTCATTAATCCCAGGAAGCTGCCGTATGGAATCGATCCATGCGGCAGCAGACTTTTTACTCTGCTTTTTTCCTGGCAGCAAGTATCCTGACAGCAATTTCCTTATCCGTTTCCTTCGGATAGTCCCGGATATATGTGAGAATCTCTTCGATATATTCCGGCTCTAGTCCCGAAGACACCGATATCTGATCCTGCTTCATAAACTTCGACATATTCCGGATGATCTTCACATCTCCTTTCGTCTCGCCTTTTGCCTCTCCATGGCGTTCAATCATTCGCTCTCTTTCATAAACCTTCATATACTTTAAAGACACCTCCTCATCTTGCCGGACTGTCTCCACCATGCAGTGAATGTCTTTCAGCAATCCGCTTTTTGCATTGCCCTCGCAGGAATCTTCCATATAGCAGAGAAGCTGGCGCGCTTCCTCAGATAATTCTCCAACCCTTCCCTTTGTGTAAAAGAAACAGGTCGCCGCGCCGTCATCGTAGTCCATATCCGGCTCCTCCTCGCACTTGCTCCTTATTGTGTAAAGAACCCTGTCTTTCCCAAAAGGATCATAGGGCATGATCATCAACACGATCACCTGCTTTAATTTGGAGTAATCATCCCCTGACTTCAGGCTCCGGCCGTCAATTTTGGAATGGTAGAATCGGACCCGCCTGGGCAATGCATGCTTTAGTTCGCTGTCGTCATTTTTGTCCGGCTCTACATCGTAGATGGTTCCTGTCCCTCCGTTCTCTTCGATAAAGACGTCAAGCCTTGTACCGTGCTTATCGGTGTCCGACCCATAATAGATCTTCTGCGGAACGATATGCACCCTGTCCATCTCCACATGGAGCAGGATTTTCAAAAGCTTCCTGCAGAACTCTTCTCCGATGTCCGGATAGGAAAGTACACTGCCGAACAAAAAATCGTCCAGTAAATTTAATTCTTCCAGTTTTCTTTTCATTTGTTCTCCTTTCAATTGTATGACATTGGAGAGAAAATGCAAGTGCTTTCTGACAAGGATTCGAACAATTTATCAAAGAAATATTCTGTGATAGGATCTGTTCCGCATTACAGCAGCCGGTATTTCTTCCAATATGATACGGAATATTCAGGAACTGCGCCCGAATAACCTGCACACATATGAATTATTGAGATAAGTCCTGTCTACATGTTATACGGTCAGTTCCTTATTTGATTGTGACATCCATACTGGGAACTCAATTGATAAAATCAAGAATTGTGTCAATGAATAAATGGAGATATAAAGACATTGTTTTCCCTGATATGTAGATGTATTATAACAATGGAGCATGACGTGTGTCAAGCCTAAAATCCATCCTCAACCGTTGCATGGATGAATTCCGGAACCCTGGAAGGGCACCTGCCCGCATGGAATCGCCCTATGCGGCAGCTTCTTTTTTAAAAGATCGTATCAAATACCTTCCGCAGCTCCTCTTTTTCATCAAAGCAGCCGTCATTGCTCGCCCAGTCAACGGCAATCCCGATCAGTGCGGAAATGAAGGTATGGAGCATCATTTCCGGATTCCCACTCTTGATCTCCCCGGCCTTCTGTCCTTTTTTGATCAGTCCGATCTGTATGGCACGCTGCTTTTTCCGGCTGTCGCTGGAGGCGGTACTCTTATAGGGCGAAAAAAATGTCATCCCCTTTTGTATATCTGACATGATAAATGCTTTCAAAAGTGGGGGCGTGAGGCTGATCGTATTATCGATAGAATATTCCAGTAAGCGCCAGAGCTGGTTTTTGGCATTTTCTATAAACAGCAGATCAGACATCGTGTCTGCGATATCATCAAAAAGCCCTTCGTAATAGGCGAAGGTGAGATCGTCCTTATTTGCGTAATGGTAATAAAAAGTGCCTTTTGTGACATGGCTTACCTTACAGATTTCCGCAACAGAGGTATTTTCATATCCCTTTTCCTTAAAGAGCTGAATCGCTGCTTCCACAATTCTTTTTTCCGTTCCTTTCATTTCCTGTCCTCCATTTTTATATGGCATTTTACAGTGTTTTTAGACCAATATTACAAAAAGTATAATCACTATGAACATGCTGCCTGTATTCCTGCCGAAGGGGGAAATGGTGTACCCGCCGGCCTGTATTTTCTGCTTGAAACTCATGTACAGTTGAATTAGACTATTTATAAGAAAAACTATACTACAGTTCAAAAAGGAGGTAAAGAGCTATGGGAAAATATGATGCATTATTTCAGCCGATGAAGGTTGGAAACGTGGAGGTAAAGAACCGTTTTGCAATGATGCCGATGGGAATCCACAGTGCGCGCCTAGTCAATCCGGACGGCAGCTTCAGTGATGACGGGATCCGCTATTATGAGAGGATTGCTCAGGGAGGAGTGGGACTGATCATCACCAGTGCCATCACGGTTCAGGGAAGATTTGACAATTCGAAAGGGTCGCATTCCAGTCTGGATCATGCCGGGCCGGAATATATTGAACAGTCCAAAAAGCTGACAGAACGGATCCATAAAGCAGGAGCAAAGATTTTCCTGCAGCTGTCAGGCGGCTCGGGAAGAACACTTCCCATGCAGGTGGCAGAGGGCGAACCGATCGCGGCAAGCGATGATATGCCCAACGTATGGGATCCGCGTGTGAAACACAGGGGGCTGACAAAAGAAGAAATCCAGTTTTATATCGATTCCTTCGGCCATGGCGCGAAGCTGGCAAAGGAAGCTGGATTTGACGGTGTGGAGATCCATGCGATCCACGAAGGATATCTGATCGACCAGTTTACCATTGCATTTTTTAACCGCCGCATGGACGAATACGGCGGAAATCTGGAGGGACGCCTGCTATTCCCGAAGAAGATCGTAGAAGCGATCAAAAAAGAGTGCGGAGAAGATTTCCCGGTTTCCGTAAGATTCAGCGTCCGCTCCATGATAAAGGATTTCAATAGCGGCGCGCTTCCGGGGGAGGAGTTTATCGAAGCGGGACGTGATCTGGAAGAGGGGATCCAGGCGGCAAAGCTTTTGGAAGCTTATGGATATGATATGCTTAACGGCGACAATGGGACCTATGATTCCTGGTGGTATCCCCATCCGCCGGTCTATATGCCGGAGGGCTGTAATCTGGCAGAATGTGCGGAAGTCCAGAAGCATGTGTCAATTCCAGTGCTCTGTGCGGGACGTATGGAAAAACCAGAGCTGGCGCTGGAGGCTGTGGAGAGCGGAAAAGTAACAGGGATCGGTATTGCCAGACAGTTCCTGGCAGATCCGGATTACTGCAATAAGCTGAAAGAAGGAAATGCCGATGATATCCGCCCGTGTATTGCCTGCCATGAGGGATGCCTGAAGAGGATCTTCAAAGGCCAGGATATGTGCTGCGCGCTGAATCCTGCGGTGTGCCGGGAAGATGCATATGAGCTTAAGCCTGCCGAAACGAAGAAAAAAGTCATGGTCATCGGCGGCGGTATCGGCGGCATGGAGGCTGCGAGAGTTTTGGCGATCCGCGGACATGAAGTGTCTCTGTATGAAAAAACGGATCAGCTTGGCGGGATGTTTATCGCTGCAAGCGCAATGAGCTTCAAAGAAAGTGATAAGCGTCTGATCCGGTGGTATGAGCGGCAGATGGAAAAGCTGCCGATAGATGTGCATATGAATACAGAAGTAACAGACGAGATCATCAGAGAAGCAGATCCGGATGTGATCTTCCAGGCAACGGGTTCCAGGCCGAGAACGTTAAAGCTTCCGGGAGCAGAGAATGGTTATGTGATGAGTGCGGTAGAAGCGTTGAATGCACCGGAAAAGGTAAAGGGCAGGATCGTCATCATCGGAGGCGGCCTGACCGGAATCGAAATTGCTTATGACCATGCAAAAAACGGGGAAGATGTCACGGTGATCGAGGCAATGGACCGGGTACTCAATGTCGATATTGCCGCAGCCAACCTGCTGTATTTAAAAGAGGCAGTCGGTTATTATGGAATAAAAATCGTAACAGGCGCGGCAGTCAGCTCGCTTGAGGACGGCAGAGTTACATATTCGGCAGGTGAAGAAGAGAAGGCAGTTCCGGCAGATACGGTCATTGTAAGCATCGGTTATGAATCCACTTCACCGATCCATGCGGATGGAAAGGAAGTGCATACGATCGGGGATGCTGGCAGGATTTCCAATCTGCTAGGCGCAGTATGGTCCGCGTATGAGACGGCGATGAATGTATGATGATCAGATAAATATATTTGGAACTGGTAGCTTTTTCAGCAGGATACGATTTGTTACTGTTCACACGCAATGTCATTTACTTAAGGAGAAAATCATCCAAAAAACTACAGTTTTATTGATGGGAATAAAAATAACTGCAAAAAGAAAGCTGGCAGGAAATCCGTCCTGAAAAAATTGCGGCAGAAACAGGCAGAGATTGCGAAGCGCAGTGGAAAGCCCGCACAGCAGCTGTCAATAGCAGAGGATATGGAGCACAAACGGAAATAAGGAAAAGGAGAAGTGTCTGGCGTGTAGCCGGAGCTTCTCCTTTTTTGTACTATCTGTGAAAAAAACATAACAGGATTTGGCATATTGGGAGAGTGTCAGATAAAGTGTGTAAGTTCTCTGAACTGCCACGATGAATTTTATCAAAATACTGGAAGCCCGTAAATGCTGAAACCCTTGCCTTGACTGGCTTCCAGCATTTTGATTTGGATAGTCAAGTCGTACAAAGGGAATTTTCAGACAACTTACTTACACACTTTATCTGACATACCCCATATTGGCTAAATCTGTTGTGTTTCCTTTAAATGGTTTATTTCTGCCAGTGGCAGGTTAGTGATCTCCGCAATCTCTTCGGATGTATCTTTCCCCCTGATGATCAGGCGGAGGGCAAATTCTTTTGTTGTTTTCAGCGCTGTCTCCAATGCTGTTTCATTCCGCATTTCCTCTAGCATCCGGCACATAATCAACACTCCTTCCTCATCGCTTTTAAAGTAGCGTACCCTGTCAGCCAGTATCTTATAGTTCATATCAGACGGATCGGTGCATGAGAAGTCATGCATAAGCCGTCCTAATGTGGTTTCATCTTGAATCTGTGAATTTACATAGATAATGTGGGCGTCATCCCCAAAATGGTTCCCGGTTTCCTCTACAAAGCGGTTAATATGGTAGATGGGAAGCCCCGCCCCCATCACGTCATTTTCAGTAATGAAGATGACAAAGGATTTCGGCAGCTTCTCATACTTATCCCCCGGCTCCGTGACATTCGCATCAATCAGGCTGGAATGGTATCTTGCCCTCTTTGGGATTGCGCCCCGGTCACTGCGCTGTATTTCGACGTTCATCGCATCCTCGGCGCTGTCAACGGCAAATATATCGAGCCTTGCGGAACGTCCCTGGAGATTCTTCATATTATATTGGGAATGCACTTCGGTCACTTTCAGGTCGTCTTTCTTTAATATGATACGCAGTAACAGCTCTACACATTCAATATCTTCAAAAACCTTTGTGCAGAAATCATCGTCCAATAGCCGGAAGTTCTTCAATCGCTGCAGATCTTCCTGATGCTTCTGGCTGTATTGTAATCCGTTGGTGGCATCCATTGTGTTACCAGTCCTTTCTAAAATATTAAAATGTGTATGGCAGGCATTTCCGGCACAGCGCATATCTTAAAACCGGTTGTCATCATCAAAATGCTCCATGATGTCCTCCACCCTGCAGTGCAGGATATTGCAGAGCCTGTCTATCGTGTTCACTTCCACATTTTTGTTATGCCTTAACCTGTTAAGCTGCGAGCGGTTGATATTGTAGTGCGTGTAAAGGTCATACTGCGTCACGCCCTTTTCCTTCATGGTTGCCCATAGTCGGTCGTATGTTATCATCTCATTTCCCGCCTTCATTCAAATGCTTTTTGTATTACCTCTATTATCCATGTAAAATTATTTAAACAATAGTGTGCGCATAATGATACTAATAATACAGGAAAGGTGGAAAGGAAATCCAAAGCCGTCCAGCAACAGAGAAATTTTCTGAAAAAAAGGACTGTCAGTTTTGGCTGAATCGTAAAAAAATAAAATATCCTAAAAATTTTAAATCCTTTTCCCAACAAATCAGGTTATATTAAATAAGAGCACCTGATTTGCCTCAATCCGGAGACCGCGAAAAGCTGAAATCCAACACTGCATTTCGCCGGTATACCCAATAAAACCAGCAGGAAGGAGTGTGATGCCCTTTGGAGGACCGGGAGCTGATCCGGCGGATCCAAAACGGACAGAAGCAATACCTGAACGTGATCGCCGAAAAATACTACAACGACATCTACTATTTCTGCTGCTACCAGACCGGCAGCCGTGAGGATGCCTATGATCTGGCCCAGGAAACCTTTCTACGCTTCATCCGGTACGTGGACCGCTACCAATACCGGAATCTGAAAGGCTATCTCCTGACGATTGCCATGAACCTCTGCCGGAATTACGTTTCCAGCACCGCAAATTTTTCTGCCATGCCGGAGCCTTTTGCGTCAGAACAAGCGGACAGAGGAGAAGAAGAAACCGCCGTTTCCGATGGCAGAGAGTATGAAAACCGGGAAAACAGCCTGCTTCTTGCGGCAGCGCTGCAAGAGCTTCCGGAGATCCAGAGGGAGGCCGTGCTTCTTCATCATTTTTACGGCTACAAGAACCGGGAGATTTCCCGCATGACAGGCGCATCTTACAGTGCAGTCAAGTCCCGGGTCAGGCAGGGACTCGAAAAATTGCAGCAGCTTTTAAACAGGGAGGATTTTTATGGATGATAAGATGAAATTGGAAAAATGGAAGCTTTCACCGGACAAATCAAGAGACAACAGTATAATGCAGGAAAAGTCAGAACTGTCATGGAATGAATTAAAAAGGGACAGGATACGGTATGAAGCATGGCGCTTCCCGATGGACGAATCGAAAAAGGAAAACAGCCTTGCCGCGATCCGCCGGGCTGCGGAGGAAAAGCAGATCCGCCGTTACCCCTCTTTCGCGGCTAATCTGTGGAACCAGTTCCGCTTCCAGTCCTGGAAGAGACGCGGGGTCCAGGGGGCAGTGCTCCTGTCGGCCATGCTCCTGTCGGTCTGGCTGAATCAGAAACAGCTCGTAGGCACCGATTCCATCACCGTCTGCTCGGTATTTCTCGTATTTGCCGGAAATATCTGCCTGAACGGTGTGGCACGCCTGTTTTCCTGGCACATGGCGGAGCTGGAGCAGACGCTGTACCTGAACCTGAAACAAATGGTCTGCATCCGGATGCTGGAAGCCGGGATTTTGGATCTGGTGATCCTGGGTATCCTGACCGGACTGACAGGCCGGTTAAACAGCGTAGGGACAGGGGTCTGTCTCCTGTATATGCTGGTTCCGTTCCTCTGGTCGGATGTCCTCTATCTGCACATGCTGACTGCCTTTCGAAATGGACTGGCCGGCTATCGGCAGATTTCCGCCGGAATCCTGTGCGGCCTTCTGGCGCTGTTTCCGGTGATGCTGGAGGATGCATATGAGGCGGCGGCCCTGCCCTGGTGGCGCGCATTCGGGCTGGCAGGTGCATTGCTGCTGGGAGCGGAAATCTATGGGATCCTGGGAAAAATCGAAGGAGGAGACAGCTTATGCCTGAATTAGTGATCGACAGAGTAACAAAACGATTTAAACATAAAATTGCAGTGGACGCGGTTTCCCTGCGCCTGCACAATGGAGTCTACGGATTCCTGGGGGCAAACGGGGCAGGAAAGACCACACTGCTGCGGATGCTCTGCGGAGTGTTAAAGCCTACCGCAGGGGAGATCCGCTGCAACGGAACGGAAATTCGCACACTGGACGGGGAATACCGTTTCCTTCTGGGATATCTGCCCCAGGATTTTGGGTTTTATCCAGATTTTACCGCAAAACGATATCTGGAATATCTGGCCGCCTGCAAAGCGGTCCCCAAAGACCTTGCAAAAGAAAAAGTCCAGGAAATGCTCCGGCTTGTGGGGCTGGAGGGAGAACAGAAGCAGAAGATCAAGACCTTTTCCGGCGGCATGATCCGCAGGCTGGGAATTGCCCAGGCACTTTTGAATGACCCGGAGATCCTCATATTGGACGAACCTACCTCCGGGCTGGACCCTAAAGAGCGGATCCGCTTCCGCAATATCATCAGCGCCCTTTCCAAGGGAAGGATCGTGATCCTGTCCACCCATATCGTATCCGATGTGGAATTTATCGCAGACCAGATCCTGCTCATGAAGCAGGGCTGCATCGTGGAGCAGGGAACCTGCCGGGAAGTGACCGGCAGCGTCCGGGGGAAGGTGTGGGAATACCTGGCGGATCCGGAGGAGGCGGACCGGATGAACGACACGTTTGCGGTCAGCAATCTGAAAAATGAAGGCGACAGGGTGTACCTTCGGATCGTTTCCGATACCTGCCCATGTGAGGGCGCTGCGCCGGCAGAACCGGGGCTGGAGGATGTCTATCTGTATTATTTTGGGACAGAGAAATAAGATGACAGGAGAATAGAACATGTGGAAAATATTTCAGGAAGAGTTTTATAAGATCGCATCCAAAAAGCTGGTCTGGATCGGATTGTTCTGCCTGCTGGGATTTGTAACATACCGGCTGGGGATGGTAGTAGATGAGTATACCATGACGAACGGCCAGGAAACGCTCCATGGAAAAGAAGCGATCGCGAAGGACCAGGAGCTGGCCGCGCAGTATGCGGGGCCTCTGACAGAAGAAAAAGTCCAGACCATTTATGAGAAATATGGATTTTTTTACCTGAACAGAGACACGGGAGAACAGAGAGGAAACTACTGCAGCCGCTTCATCACGGCACGGATGACCAACAGCAGGCAGCTGGAAGAACCGGCTCTGGAAGAAATCCAGTTCTATCAGGGCAGTGACTGGGAAAACAATGCGGCGTATCTGCTGGAAGACGGTCTTCGTTTCGATTATGTATACGGATGGGACGACCTGGCGGAAACATACGGGATCATGGTGATCTTTTGTCTTTCCGTTTTATTTATAATCGGATTATCATCGGTATTTTCCGAAGAATATTCTTTGAAAACGGCGGATATCCTTCTGACGACCCGGCGGGGGAAGGGCGGCGGAATCTGGATGAAAGCGGCCGCGGCCTTTGGATTTTCGCTGTGCGTATTTTTAGCGGTCACAGTATATGTGTGGGCAATTTATCTGAAAGTATTCGGAACCCAGGGGCTGGATGCGTCCTCGGTCATGATTGGGTGGGGGAATCAATGGGGTTACTGCCCGGATACGGTCGGTGGATTCCTGCTGTACCAGTTCTGGCTGGGGCTTGCCGGGATGGTTCTTTTGACCGCTGTGGTCCTGGCGGCTTCCGCCTTCTGTAAAAATGCATTTCTGGCGGTGGTGCTGTCTCTGGCGCTGTACCTCATCCCAGTGGTATGGCTGAAGATACTTGGATCCATGCGGATCTTTGGGTATACGGTGACGAAAGCGGTGTCACATTTTATGGCGTCCATGCCGGTGTATCTGCCCACGACCTGGGACTTCGGATTCCCGGCAGAACAGGTCATGATGCATCTGGCGATCGCGCTGGCGGTGGGAGCGGCCGGTGTGGGGCTGGGGTATTGGCGGTATCGGGGGTATCAGGGGTGAGGGGAGTGACTCTCCTTTTCACAAATTAGTCGCTGATAAAATATCAGCAGGATTTTTACGCAGCAAGAAAGCGGCGCTGATGCATGTACTCATACATCGCGCCGCGATATTTCTTTAATAGAGTTCCAAAAATTCTGTCATTGTGACAATTTCCGGTATATCCACATCTAAAACCAGAAAATCTTTATCTCCGGTTATGAAGACATCGATTCCTTCCATGAGTGCTGTTGCCAATATCGGAGAATCCTTTGTATCCCGCATTTCTGGAAATTCATTTAAATCCAGTGTTTTTGGAGTGTAAACAAGTTCAAATGGAAGTTCAAGAAAAAAACGGTCGAGGAATTTCCTTTTTGTCGGGAACTTACGGTCTGTTACCAGCCGCAGTTCCTCAATTACATAATCACACACTACAATCTGGTGATAATCTGTCAGTTGCTTTGCAAGTTCTCGTGTCTGTGTAGATGGAAAGAAAATCATGGAGATAAAAATATTTGTATCGAGCATTACCCGCAAATTAATACCCCCTTACTTCCTTTCGGATTTCCTTCATGTAGTTTTGCATCTCTTCCTCTGTCTGGAAGCCCGCTTTTTCCGCTTCCCCGGCAAATGCCTCTTCTGCCCTTTTAAATGCGAGCATAGCAGAATTTTCAAAGTAAAATCTTCCGTTTTCTTCAAGAATCACAATCTTATCTCCGGCTTTCAGTTTCAGTTTATTCCTTACCGAAATGGGAATGGTGATTTGCCCTTTACTGGAAATCTTTGCTACTTCCATACTTCATCATCCTTTCAAAAGCAATTACCTGGTATTCTTTACTTTCTTTACATTTCTATTATATGTGATATGAAGTATAATATCAATCTATTTCTGCGAGTGATTTTAAATAGCGGATTTCCCCATATCTCTCAATCCCGCACAACCCCGCCGTCCAGATTCATCGACTCTCCGCTGATATTTTTCGCGGCATCCGAAGCCAGGAAGCATACAAGTTCCGCCACATCCTCCGGCTGCTGGAACCGTTTTAGAGGAATCCCGGATTCCATCATGGTACGGGCCTCATCCTTTGACATCCCGGTATTTGCGCTGATATTTTGAATGACCTCTTCGATCATCGGTGTCGCCACAGATCCGGGGCAGACTGCATTTACGGTAATATCATATGCGCCCAGCTCCGCAGCCAGCGCCCGGGTAAATCCGATGACTGCCGCTTTGGAGGCGCAGTAGCCTGATGAATTGGCAAACCCGTTTTTCCCTGCAATAGAAGCAATATGAATGATCCGCCCGGGTTTCTTCTGATCGATCAGATGTTTCACCACTGCCCGCGTGCAAAAGAATGGCCCGTCTACATTGACTGCAAAGATTTTCTTCCAGATTTTTGTATCAAAATCCGCCAGCGGCGACTCTATAGCGATCCCGGCATTATTGACCAGGATATTGATACAGCCAATGTCTTTCGTATATTGATCTACCACAGACTGAACCTGCGCTTCGTCGGATACATCGCAGCCGGCCGGAAAAAATGTTTCAGATGGTTCTTTCCAGCCCGGAGCTTTCAGATCCAGAGCAATCACCTTTGCGCCCTCACTCAAAAACTTTTCAGCGATCGCTCTTCCGGAGCCGCCGCCTGCGCCTGTTACCATAACTACATGATTTTCAAATTGAAGCATTTACTTTACCTCCGTCCATATTGAATGATTGTTTGCACTGTTGTAGATTGCCTCGCATACGGCCGCGTTCTGATAACCATCCCGGAAGGTGGGATATGCAGGCACGGCAGAAGGAGCTCCGGCATCCATATCTCGATACACTTCCCGGAAGAATGCCGAGAACGTATTCGGAAAGCCTCCTGCAAATGCATTGGTTTCGCAGAGTCTGCCGCCAAATTTTTCGGCGGTCATCAGCTTATAAGGATCTTCAGAATTCCAGCTGATCGTCTGCCGGGTACCGGTGATCTCCATGGAAAGATAATTGCTCCGTCCATGGGTGACTTCGGATAGGAAAAGATTGCCGATGGCGTCATTGCCAAAACGAAGGGCAGCTATTACGGCATCATCGGAATCTACATGGATTTTTTCTCCGCCTTCCAGAGACGTCTCATACATCATTCCGTCTTTGACATAACGGTCGGGAGTAAATTTCCCGTAGGTAGCGCTGACAGATACGATCTCCTCCCCGGTCAGAAACCGTACCAGGTCGATCCAGTGGGAGCCGATCTCTGTGGTGGCGCGCATGGAGCCGGCCAGAGCATCCTGATACCGCCACATATAATCCGTCGGCAGTACATGAAATTCCTGTTCATAAGTACCGTGGACAAGACAGAGCCGTCCGAAATCCTCGGAGGCTATCTTGTTTCGAAAAGCGCCGCATGCTTCATGATATCTGACATTGAAATTCACTGCGGTAACCGCTTTTTTGCTGAGAGCAAGCTCATATAATTCCTTTGCCTCTGCGGCTGTCAGGCACAGCGGCTTTTCACAGATCACATGCTTTCCAGCAAGGATCAGATCCTTAACCATCTGATAGTGGAGCGTCGGCGGGGTACACACATGTACCGTAGTGATATCCCGTTCAAGCGCCCGGTGAAAATCGGTAGAAGCTTCCTCTATATTCCATTTTTTCTGAAATTCTTCCGTCTGCTCCGGTACGATCCCGACAACTAACGCAATTTTTCTTCCCATTCCTGTCAGTTCCTGTGCATGGGTGCTCGCAATATTGCCGGAACCGATGATCGCAATTTTCATGATTAAAACTCCTTTCACTTTTTTGTGCATTCTGCATCACTGCCTTGTTTTTCTTTCGGTGAAATTATATAGTATAACTAAAAGCAAAAAAAGGTCATATGACATTTTTTGAAAAAGGGAGAAATGATATTATGAATGCATCAGATTTGGACAATAACATGAAAGAACAATGCAGTGAGGAAAATACCCTGAAAAAGATTTCAAAGCGGTTATATGAAAAAGCACTGCCCGTACATGTACGTAAGGGCGGCATATTGATCCAAAAAGGAGAGAGAGCACAGTATGCTTATTATGTAGTGAGCGGGGCCATGTATGTGCGGTCAGAGTTTCTGGACGGGAGCATCTATCAATTTTCTGTTTTAAAGAAGGGAGCCATTGTATCAGATATAGAAGTTCTGTCGGGTACATTTATCAATGCTGCTACGCTTGTAGTGGCAGAGGAGGTATACGCTTTGAAAATGCCTATCATGCTGTTTGCGGAAGAGCTGAAGACAAACATTGATTTCCTGTATTATGTTTCTTCCCAGATGGCAAGTAAGATGCATTCAAGCAGCTACGACAGAGGGCAGAATCTTTTCAAACAGGGGATCCAAAAGGTCGTGATCTATCTGATCAACAGCTATGAGAGAGACGAGGACGAAAACCAGATCGTAAGAGTCCGGAAGACCAGGCCGGTGATCGCAAGCGAGATCGGTATCAGCGTGGAAACACTCAACCGGGCAGTCAGGCTGTTAAAAAATCAAAATCAGATCACAATAGAAAAGGGAAAGATTACGATTGATGAAAAGCAGTTTGAAGGATTGATCGGGTTTGCGGAACAAAATGCATTGTACTGAAGTTATTTTCCAGGGACTATTCTAAAATGAAAGCGGAGGTAAAGGATTTATGAAAAACAGAACGATCAGGATGATGTGTGTTGTATTGGCAGCAGGACTTCTGGCAGGCTGCGGCAAAAAAGCAGACGGGGACAGCGGCAAAGAGAACAATGCGGGCTCATCGGCGCAGCTCGGATTTATCACCGGTACTGGAGGACTTGGAGATAAAAATATGAATGACGCTTCATACGAGGGAATCAAGGCTCTGGAGTCTGAGGGCGTAAAAATAAACGTGGTGGAGCCGGAGGAAAAATCGGATTACGAAAATATGCAGAGGCTCTTTGCGGATACCGGGGAATATGAGGGGATTTTCTGTATCTCCTTTGAGCAGACCGATGCCCTGTCAAAGGTTGCGGCCGAATTTCCAGAGCAGAAGTTTGTGCTGGTCGATTCGGAAACAGAGGCGGACAATGTGACAAATGTGCTGTTCCGCGCGGAGGAGACGGGATTTCAGCTTGGGGTTCTTGCAGGGCTTTTGGAAAAAGAAAATGCGCTTTCCATGTTAAATGGAGAACAGAGGATTGGATTTGTCGGCGGATCTGACAGCCCGATCATCAATCAATTTGCTGCCGGATATAAAGCAGGGATCTTGCTGGTGGATCCGGATGCAGCAGTTGATATCGCATATGTGGGAAGTTTTTCCGACCCGTCAAAGGCAACGGAGATCGCAAACGGATTGTATGAAAACGGCTGTGATATCGTGTTTGCCTGCGCGGGAGGCTCCGGACTCGGTGTATTTACGGCGGCTGAGAAGATGAATGGGTATGCATTTGGAATTGAAGTGAATCAGAATGACAATGCGCCCGACCATATTATCGCGTCCGGCCTGCGGCTGTGGGATGCTGTGATGAGCGACGTGGGTAAAAAGCTGATCGCGGATGAGCTGGAAAGCGGAACGCTGACCTACGGCCTGGCCGAGAAAACGCTGGAGATCGGCTATGAAGGAAGCAATGTAGAAGTAAGTGATGCTTTGAAGGCGGAAGTCGATACCTATATGGAAAAGGTGATTTCAGGCGAATATAAGCTGCCGAAGGATCTGGGAGATGTAGACCGATTCCTGAGCGAACAGAAGTAGCAGCAGAAAGGGGAAGGGATGGGACATTTACTGGAAACCAGAAAGCTGACCAAAGTATTTGGAGATTTCACGGCTAACCAGGATGTGGATTTTTGGTGTGACGAAGGAAAGGTCACCTCTCTGCTGGGTGAGAACGGAGCCGGAAAAACCACTTTGATGAATATGATCTATGGTCTGTACCAGCCGGACGGCGGCGAGATTTTCTTTGACGGCAAACCGGTAACCTTTAAAAGTCCGCGTGACGCGATTGCTGTTGAGATCCAGATGGTGCATCAGCATTTCATGCTGATCGAGGAGTTTACCGTGGCCGAAAATGTGGTGATGGGGGCGGAACCTGTGAAAGGCCTTCTTTTTCATACGAAGGAGGCTCGCAGGCGGGTTCTTGAAATCTCGGACACGTATCATTTCGGAATTGACCCGGCTATGCGGGTTTCGGATCTGTTAGTTGGTGAGAAACAAAAGGTAGAGATCATCAAGGCATTGTACCATGGGGCAAGATTATTGATCCTGGATGAACCGACGGCAGTTTTGACACCTCAGGAAACGGAGGGGCTCTTTGAGGTGATCCGTAAGCTGAAGGATGCCGGAAGATCCATTATCATCATCACCCATAAGCTGCATGAAACCATGGAGATTGCGGATGAGATCTTTGTCCTGCGGCATGGAGTCATGGGCGGATTTGTAAAAAAAGAAGAAACAGATCCCTATCAGCTGACCTGTATGATGGTGGATCATCAGCCGAAGGAATTTCAGAAGGAGAAGCTGCAGCCCGGCGAGACTGCGTTATATATCAACGGGCTTGATTACGTAAGAGAAGACGGAACAAAGGCGCTGAACCAGCTAAGCCTGGAGGTGCACAACGGAGAAATCTACGGAATCGCCGGGATTGAAGGGAACGGACAGCTGGAGCTTCTGGAAGTGATCAGCGGGATCCTGAGAGGATGGAAGGGCCGGCTGGAGGTTCTGGGCGAAGATATTTCCGGAAAAACGACCAGGCAGATCGTGGAATCCGGGGTGTCGTTTATCCATTCGGACCGTATGGAGCGGGGGCTGCTGCTGGGACAGAACGTTTCTATGAATGTTGCGCTGGGGAATCAGTACAGTGATCTTGCAACGACCAGGCATAAAATGGACTGGAAGAAGATAGATGCGATGCTGGAAGACATTTTTGATAAATATCAGGTCTCGCCTCGAAATAAAGCCCTTCCATTGAAAAGCTTTTCCGGAGGAAATCAGCAGAAAATCATCATAGGCCGGGAATTTTACCGAAATCCTAGGCTAGCGGTCATTGCGCACCCGACCCGCGGGGTGGATGTCGGGGTATGTGAGATCATCCATGAGAGCATTTTGGAGCTGAAGCGGCAGGGGGCGGCAATCCTTCTGATCACGGCAGATTTTGATGAACTATTCCGTCTGAGCGACAGGATCGGTGTTATGTATGAGGGACATATGGTAACAGAAAACATTGCCGAGGCATTTACACCGACAAGACTGGGATTCTTTATGGGAGGAGGAAAGGAAAATGAGGATTAAGCAAACGCTGGAAAAAATGTCGGTTCCTCTTCTTTCCATATTGATCGCAATGCTTGCGGGGAGCGCGGTCATCCTTGTATGCGGCTATTCGCCGATCGCGGCATATTCTTCTCTGCTGAGAGGGGCATTTGGTTCATTTCGTTCCTGCATGGGGACATTGGAAAAATGTGTTCCGCTGATCTTCTGTGGACTGGCTGCTATGGCTGCGTTCAAAAGCGGGATTTTTAATATCGGATTGGAAGGGCAGGTTGTAGTCGGGGCAATCGCGTATATCCTGACAGGGCTGCAGACCTCATTTCTTCCGATGCCGCTTCACGTACTTGTATGCAGTGCATCTGCGATGCTTGCAGGCGGATCATGGGCTCTGATCGCCGGAATGATGAAGGTGTTCTGTAAGGCAAATGAAGTCGTATCCACGATCATGCTGAACTATATCGCGTTAAATCTGGCAGAATATTTATTTTCAGGTCCGTTTATGGCAGAAGGAACGATCCCGCAGAGCGAAGCGCTGGAACCAGAAAAAATGCTTCCGGCTATTTGGACAGGCTCGAAGATCACATGGGCATTTGTCATTGCGTGCGGAATGATCTTACTGACAGGGTTATTTTACAGATATACGGTTGCGGGATATAATATGATCGCGGCCGGAGATAACGACAAGGCGGCAGAGGCCGGCGGAATCCGTATGAATCAGACCAGGCTGATGTCCATGGCGATGTCAGGAGCCATAGCCGGGATGGCCGGAGGGATGCTGGTAGCGGCGACCTATGGACGATATGTGATCGGAATGTCCGCGGGATATGGATTTGACGGAATGGCGATTGCCGTACTGGGACAAAATTCTGCGGTCGGTGTATTTTTATCCAGCATTCTTTTCGGAGGTCTTAGAACGGGGAGCCTTTCCATGGCGATGTTCGAAGGCATCCCGTCGGAACTGGTTTCAATCCTGCAGGGCCTGATTATATTGACAGTATCTGCCCCGCTGCTCATAAAAGCTTTCAGAATAAACAGCAGGAGGAAAAAACGATGAATACATTTTTAAATATCATTGCGTCGTCTATCAGAATGTCGATTCCTCTTGGATATGCGTCTATCGCCGGGGCAATCTTGGAATTTTCGGGGATCGTGGCGTTGGGGCTGGAAGGCTTTATGACGATCGGAGCGTTTGCGGGAGTACTCGGGGCATATTATTCCGGCAGCGCGTGGATTGGAGTCCTGACAGCGGCAGCGGCCGGGGCGCTGTACGCACTGATCTTCGGCGTGTTCTGCGTCAGATATCAATCCAACCAGGTGGTAGCCGGCGTGGGAATGAATATCATAGCAGAGGGTCTGGTTTCTGTGCTGATGATCGGGATTTTTGGAAGCAAGGGAAAATCGGCAATGGTGGCGTCTCTTCCTGCGATCCAGATTCCGGTCATAAAAGAGATCCCGGTTCTAAATGTACTACTGTCGGGCTATTCCGGACTGGCATATCTTCTGGCGGCTGTAACGGTCATATCCTGGATCGTCATATACAGGATGCCGATTGGAATCCGTCTGCGGGCAACAGGGATCAATGACAGGGTGGTGGACAGCCTGGGACTGCGTTCCAATCGGATCCAATATGTATCGGTGATGGTCTGCGGAGGGCTGTCCGCGCTGGGCGGAGCTTTTTTGTCGCTGAGCCAGCTCAATTTTTACAGCAAGGATATGGTGGCGGGAAGAGGATATATTGCCCTTGCAATTTTCGTATTTGCAAAAAAGAATCCAGTGTATTGTGTATGGATCTCCATTTTGTTCGGACTGACGGAAACGATACAGCTGCGTATGCAGGCTTTTCCGATCCCGACGCAATTCCTGTCTATGATACCGTATCTATGCACCTTGATCATGCTGCTGTTTGCGGCGAAAAATTTTAAAACGCAGCGGAAAGAACATGTTTAAACCATAACTTGCTGTTTTGGTTTGAAATATTAGATTTACAAATATTGTCGATATTTTGCAATTCTGAACAATTTCACTTTTATCACAAAAAAGAAAGCCTGCGGACGCTTATACAGCGCGCCACAGGCTTTCCCCATGCTCTCTGAGCCATCTCTGCGCCTTCTTATAATCCGGCAGCACGGAAGCCACGACTGCATAAAAAGCGGGAGAGTGGTTCATCTCCTTCCGGTGCGCCAGCTCATGCACCACGATATAATCCAGCACCTCTTCCGGCGCGAAGATCAGCCGCCAGTTAAAATTCAGATTCCCCTTGCTGCTGCAGCTCCCCCACCGGGTCTTCTGCTCCCGGATAGAAATGCGCCCGTATGTCACCTGCATGATCGAAGCATAGTAAGCAGCCTTCTGCGTAAAAATATCCCGGGCCGTTTCTATATAACGGCGGCGCTCACTCTCCGGCAGCGGCGGCGGAGCCGGTATTGCCTGTGCGGCGGCTTTTGTCAGATACTTCAGGATCCAATCCTGCTTTTCGATCAGAAAACGTTCGACCGCAGCCTTCGATGTGCGCCTTGGGGCACGGACCCTGACCTGTCCGCCGGAAGTGATCTGGACAGCCAGAGTCCTTCTGGAACTGTAAATGAGCTCGTATCCGTCCGGGTATTGCGTATCGGAATGCTCCGCGAGCTGTCGGAGCCTGTCCGCCAGAGGACGGGGAAAAGGCTGTATCGCCATAAAATGATCCCTCCTGCTTGATTTTAATATCTAATTTTGATTTTGTTTTCATTCTACCATAGAAATATCTATTTTGTATCTGTTATTCTTTGATTTTTTACGCAAAGTAGTATAAAATGTAGATAAGGGTGGGCGGTTTAAAGCTGCGGATCCAAAATATCAGTTTTATTACAATAAATTGCATAAAACAGATATTTCGGATAGCAGCCGTGCAGTTGGAATAGATTCAGGAGAGAAGGGATCAGATGGCAGAAGTCAGAAAGCACATCGTATTCTATGGCCGTGTACAGGGCGTGGGCTTCCGGTATACGGCGAAGTATCTGGCATTGTCCCTGCATTTGACCGGATGGGTGAGAAATGAATGGGACGGCACGGTGACGCTGGAGATCCAGGGACGGGAACCCTTGATCCAGAAGCTCCTTGTAGGGCTCAACAGCAATCAGTTCATACGGATTGAATGGATGGACACAGAGGAGATTCCGCTGGAGCAGGAAAGCAGCTTCAAGGTTCGGTGATTTTGAAATCGACAGGAGGAGATAAAATATGACGGAGGTAATGGAAGATATGACAGTAGATGAAAAGAGAGACATGTTACTGGAAATGTTGGCGGACCTTTACACGATCAAGGCGGCAAACAAAGAGGAAAATGCAGTATTAGACCACAAAATTAAGGTTACAGAGAAACGGCTTGAAGTTTTAGGTGTTACAGATTTAGCAGACATTAAGCCATAGTTCTAAAGCAGAGTCCTGCCGTTTTGCAATAGCTTCCAGGAGGGCAGGACTTGCCGGATGAAAGGAGATAAGAATATGACGGAGGTAATGGAAATGAACGACAAGGAATTAAAAGATACGAGGTTAAAAGAATTCGCTGATTTGCAGAGAATCAAGAAAGCGAGTGATAGGGATTCAGAGATCGAATATCAGGAAAAAATCTTGAAAGCACAGCTGCAGGCTTTAGGGATTCCAACGGAAGAATTGGAGATTAAATAGTTCAAAAAGCGGAGTCTTTCCGCTCTGCGATAATCGTTCACAGGGAACCAAGGACAATAACCCGGAATGGAGAAAGGATGAGCAATATTGAAATTAGGTTTTATTGGAACTGGAAACATGGCTGGAGCGATCATCGGAGGGATCATCAAGACCGGACTGATCCCTCCGGAGGAGATCATCGGCTCTGACATATCGGCGCCGGGCCGCGAACACATGCAGAATATCTATGGAATTCACGTTACGCCGGACAACCGAAAGGTGGCGGAACGGGCGGAGGTCATATTCCTGTGTGTAAAGCCGCAGTACTATTCGACCGTCATTGCGGAGATCAAGCATGTGATCTCCAACAAGCAGCTCGTGATCAGCATTGCGCCGGGCAAGACGCTTGGGTGGCTGGAGGAGCATTTTGGAAAACCGGTTAAGCTTGTGCGCACCATGCCGAATACTCCGGCCATGGTCAGCCAGGGGATGACTGCTGTCTGCCCTAACGACTGTGTAAGCAAGGAAGAACTGGAATACGTGGTCAGCATCCTCAAGACGATCGGGGAGACCGAGGTCATTCCGGAAAATCTGATCGACGCGGTGGTGGCGGTCAGCGGAAGCTCCCCGGCCTATGTATTTATCATGATCGAGGCCATGGCGGACGCGGCAGTGGCGGAGGGGATGCCCCGTGCCCAGGCATATAAGTTCGCGGCTCAGGCGGTCTATGGAAGCGCGAAGATGGTTCTGGAAACAGGACGGCATCCGGGAGAATTGAAGGATATGGTCTGCTCCCCGGCAGGGACGACCATAGAAGCAGTGCGTGTCCTGGAGAAAAAAGGATTCCGCAGCGCGCTGATCGAGTCCATGAAGGCATGCGCGGAGGTGTCACGCAATTTGTAAATGTGGAAGGGGGAAGCGGAATGAATATACAGGGACTGCAGAAACTCACACTTTTGGATTATCCGGAAAAAGTGGCATGCACGATATTTACCGCAGGCTGTAATTTCCGCTGCCCGTTTTGCCATAACGCGTCTCTGGTGACTCATATTGACCTGGAAAGGAATATCCCGGTCGAGCAGGTTATGAATTTCCTGAAAAAACGCTGGCGGGTGCTGGACGGCGTCTGCATATCAGGAGGAGAGCCGCTGCTGCAGCCGGAGCTGGAGGATTTTATCCGCAGGGTCAAGGAGATCGGCTACAGTGTGAAGCTGGATACCAACGGCAGCAATGCCCGGCTTTTGAAGCATCTGGCAGAGGAAAAGCTTTTGGATTATGTGGCCATGGATATTAAAAATGCCCCTGGAAAATATGGGATCACCATCGGGATCCCGGACTATAATATGGAAGAGATCTTCCGGAGCGTGGATTTTCTGATGTCAGGAACGGTTCCCTATGAATTTCGCACCACGGTCGTGAGGGAATTTCACAAGCGGGAAGACTTTTCCGATATCGGAAGGTGGATCAAGGGGGCACAGCGGTATTACCTGCAGAGCTTCCGGGTGTCCGGCGACCTGATCCGTCCGGGACTGCGGGCTTATACGAAGGAAATCCTTGTCCAGGCGTTGGAGATTGTCCAGCGCAATGTCCCCAATGCGGAGCTGCGCGGGGTGGAGTGAATGCAAAATCAGGGGCCTGAAGCCTGAAAATGACTGGGACAGATGCCAGCAGCCGCTATTTTACTGGACGGATGCTTTGCAGCAAGGTGCAAGGCACCGTGAATAGCAGCCAATAGAGTCCTACATTTTTTGGGAACTTTTTAGAAAGGGCTGACAACGGATCCGGTTTGGATATGCTATGCAGATTCCAGAGTCTAAAGTATGCCAAAAAGCACAGAATGACGGGATTTAAGAATGGGTCTGCGGTCATATTTGTGAATATATGGAATAAATGGGAAAATTCAGAAAACTTGCTCTTTTGATGTGAGATCATTGAGAATTAAAGAACTTTCTATGGCGGTAACTGACTATATATAGAATATATTAAAATAAAAAAACAACAATATCTGGTTGCATTGATGAAAAACGGCACAAGATATTGTTGTTTTTTATTTGACAGAAGAGATATATAGTGTTAGAATAATTACTGTTCACACTTGTACCGCACATATTGCTTCAGGGGGACAAGGTGGAAAAACAACGGTTGAAATATGCAGGATGCCTGGCAGAGATGCCGGGCAGTCATTGTCTATTGTGTGTGTTGAAGCTGTATCCGTGAGAATATATGGGATGGATTTTCCATACTGCGGCGTACAAGGTAGATGTCGCGATGCGACCGCCGTAGGCGCGAGTTTCGCGAAAGAAACTCTTTGTTCTATTTCCTGCAGACCGTTTAAGACAGAAAGGGGAGCGCGTACATGTATCAGGTTACTAAGAGAGACGGTAAGATTGCGACGTTTGACCTGTCCAAGATCAGCGAGGCAATCCGCAAGGCATTCGAGGCGAAAGAGAAGGAGTATAATCAGGACATTATCGATCTGCTGGCATTGAAGGTGACGGCGGACTTTGAACCTAAGATCAAGAAGGGGCTTGTATCTGTGGAGGATATCCAGGACAGCGTGGAGTCCATGCTCATCCGGGCAGGTTACGCAGATGTGGCGAAGGGATATATTTTATATAGAAAGCAGAGGGAGAAGATCCGGAATCTGAACTCTACCCTGCTGGATTACAAGGATATTGTGGACAGCTATGTGAAGGTAACGGACTGGCGCGTGAAGGAAAATTCCACGGTGACCTATTCTGTGGGAGGGCTGATCCTGAGCAATTCCGGCGCGATCACGGCCAATTACTGGCTGTCCGAGATTTACGACGAAGAGATTGCACAGGCGCATAAGAATGCGGACATCCATCTCCATGATCTGTCCATGCTGACCGGGTATTGTGCGGGCTGGTCTTTGAAGCAGCTGATCAAGGAAGGGCTGGGCGGCATTGTAGGAAGGATCACGGCGGCTCCGGCAAAGCATCTGAGCGTACTCTGCAACCAGATGGTCAATTTCCTGGGGATCATGCAGAACGAATGGGCGGGCGCACAGGCATTTTCGTCATTTGACACATATCTGGCGCCGTTTGTAAAGGTGGATCATCTGACCTACCCGGAAGTGAAGAAGTGTATCGAATCCTTCGTTTTCGGTGTGAATATTCCGTCCAGATGGGGAACCCAGTCACCGTTCTCCAATATTACGCTGGACTGGACCGTGCCGAACGACCTGGCCAACCTTCCGGCGATCGTAGGCGGGGTAGAGCAGGATTTCACCTATGGGGACTGTAAAGAAGAGATGGACATGGTCAATAAGGCATTTATCGAGACCATGATCGAGGGCGACGCGGAAGGAAGAGGCTTCCAGTATCCCATACCGACCTATTCCATCACCAGTGATTTTGACTGGTCCGAGACAGAGAACAACCGTCTGCTCTTTGAGATGACTGCAAAATATGGTACGCCTTATTTTTCAAATTATATCAACAGCGATATGGAACCCAGCGATGTGCGGAGCATGTGCTGCCGTCTGCGCCTGGATCTGCGGGAGCTGCGCAAGAAGTCCGGCGGCTTCTTCGGAAGCGGGGAGAGCACTGGTTCTGTCGGCGTTGTGACGATCAATATGCCGCGTATCGCATATCTGTCTGAAAATGAAGAGGAATTTTATACCAGGCTGGACCGGCTGATGGACATTTCAGCCCGCTCCCTCCACATCAAGAGGGAAGTCATTTCCAAGCTGCTGGATGAAGGGCTCTATCCATATACGAAGCGGTATCTGGGCTCCTTTGACAATCATTTTTCCACCATCGGCCTAGTGGGAATGAATGAAGCCGGCCTGAATGCAAAATGGCTCAAAAAGGATCTTACCCATCCGGAGACGCAGCAGTTTACGAAGGATGTGCTGAACCACATGCGGGAACGCCTGTCGGATTATCAGGAAATGTACGGAGATTTGTACAACCTGGAGGCAACCCCGGCAGAGTCCACCACGTACCGTCTGGCCAAGCATGATGTGGAGCAGTTCCCGGATATCATCACAGCGGCGGAGGAGTGCGGCACACCGTATTACACGAACAGTTCTCATCTTCCGGTGGGTTATACGGAGGATGTGTTCGAGGCGCTGGACATTCAGGACGAACTGCAGACCCTGTATACATCAGGAACCGTATTCCATACCTTCCTGGGAGAAAAGCTGCCGAACTGGAAGGCGGCGGCAGCACTGGTGAGAAAGATCGCGGAGAATTACAAGCTTCCGTATTATACGATGTCACCGACTTACTCCATCTGCAAGAACCACGGCTACATCAGCGGCGAGCAGTATACCTGTCCGTGCTGTGGGGAAGAGACGGAGGTTTACAGCCGGATTACCGGGTATTACCGTCCGGTCAAGAACTGGAATGACGGCAAGGCACAGGAGTTCAAGGAGCGGAAGGTCTATGACGTGTTCGATTCCGGCTCACGGATGAAGCCTAAGGCGGCAGTGAAGAAGGAAACGGAGCCCGCAGTGGTTTCCAGAGAAGGAGGAGAGGACGGGATCAAAGCAATCCTGTTCACGACAAAGACCTGCCCGAACTGCAGGATCGCTACAAAATCACTGGAAAAGGCACACATTTCCTACGAGCTGGTAGACGCGGAGGAGAATGAAGAACTGGTGAAGAAGTACGGCGTGATGCAGGCGCCGACGCTCGTGGTCGTAGACGGGGACGGCGTGAAAAAAATGGCAAATGCATCGAATATAAAAGCATATGCTGAGAATAATAAAGAATGAGATTTTAGAATTGTCATGAAAGAGCATCGGCATCTTCTATGTGAAGGAGTATCCAACTGCACGGTCGGAGGAATTTTATGACAGTTTGAAAAAAATGAATGCGCAGGGAGCCGAAAGGATTCCTGCGTATTCAATATAAATACCATGTATGCAGAAAGACTGCCGGCGGCAGGCTTTCTCTATATACCAACGTATGCAGAAAGGCTGCCAGCGGCAGGCTTTCTCTATGGAAAGGCAGCAGGAATAATCCTTATTGAAGTGACTGTGAATGGTAAGGACATAGCTGCGGCCGTCATAGAAATGAAACAGAGAGGTTAAAGAAATGATATACGATATTGGAATCATAGGCGGCGGAACCGCCGGAATGACAGCGGCAATTTACGGACAGCGTGCCGGAAAGCAGACGGTTATCATAGAAGCAATGAACTACGGCGGGCAGATCACGGCTTCCCCGAATGTGGAGAATTATCCCGGGATTGCCAGTGTCAGCGGGGCGGAATTTTCCATGAACCTGCTGGATCAGGCCATGAAGCTGGGAGCCGAGACGGAGCTGGAGCAGGTGACGGGGATCCGGGAGGAGGACGGCATCAAGGTGATCGAGACGGAAGGGAAGGAGTATCCCTGCCGCGCGGTGATCATCGCTACCGGAGTGACCCACCGCCATTTGGGACTGGAAAAGGAAGAAAAGCTTGTGGGAGCCGGGGTGTCCTACTGCGCCACCTGCGACGGGGCATTTTTTAAAGGAAGAGATGTGGCTGTGATCGGCGGGGGCAATACGGCTCTGCAGGATGCAGAATTTCTTTCCAATTACTGTAATAAAGTTTATCTGGTACACCGCCGGGACGAGTTCCGCGGGGAAGCCGGACTGGTTGAGCCTCTGAAAAGAAAAGAGAATGTGGAATTTGTCCTGAGTGCGACCGTGAAAGAGCTGGTCGGAGAAAATGTGGTGGAAGGGCTGGTCTTAAATAATAAAAAGACAGGTGAGGATTTTCAGATCTCTGTATCTGGAGTGTTCGTGGCAATCGGACAGGTCCCGGAGAATCAGGCATTTGCAGGGCTGGTCAGGCTGGATGAGTCCGGTTTTGTGGAGGCGTCGGAAAACTGCGTGACATCCTGTGAGGGAATTTTTGCGGCGGGGGACTGCCGAACCAAGGAAGTGCGTCAGCTCACGACCGCAGCGGCGGACGGAGCCGTGGCGGCGCTGGCGGCATGTAAGTATATTGCGCTGCGGCAGGAAAGCGTGTGATAGTTACAGTTCGCGGCCGGTTAGGCCGTGAGCTGCAACGCGTACTGTAATCTGGAATAAAATTACTGCAGGGCAGGCATGAGAAATCTGTTTAGTCAGAACTCTGCGCTCCACCTTCCGGAAGCCCCGCACGGCAGGATCAGTCCGGTACTCTTAACCGGCAGTCCGATCTCCTGGGATTCCACATGTCCATTTCGGCTTTTCAGCTCCGCTCCGATCATATAGGTGAGCACTGCCGGAGCCAGCCCGGTCGTATAGGAGTTGACCAGGAAGAACAGCGCGTTTTCCGACAGAATCTGTGTGCACAGTCTGATCAGCGGATGGATCATATCCTCGATCTTCCAGACTTCCCCTTTGGGCCCCCGTCCGTAAGAAGGCGGATCCATGATGATCGCGTCATAGACATTTCCTCGCCGGATCTCCCGTTCTACGAACTTCACACAATCGTCCACCAGCCACCGGATGGGCGCGTCCTTCAGGCCGGAGGACGCCGCGTTTTCCTTCGCCCAGGCTACCATCCCCTTGGAAGCATCCACATGGGTAACCTGTGCCCCGGCTGCGGCCGCTGCCAGTGTAGCGCCTCCCGTATAGGCGAACAGGTTCAGGACCTTAACAGGACGCTCAGCTCCCTGAATCAGCTTCGAAAACCAGTCCCAGTTTGCCGCCTGCTCCGGAAACAGTCCGGTATGCTTAAAATTAAAAGGTTTTAAGTTAAAAGTCAGGGAACCATAATGAATCTGCCACTGCTCCGGCAGTCTGGAAAATTCCCATTCCCCGCCGCCTTTTTTGCTCCGGTGGTAATGCCCGTTCCACCGCTTCCATCCAGGAGCCTCCCTGGGAAAATCCCAGATCACCTGCGGATCCGGCCGGATCAGGGTATAATCCCCCCACCGCTCCAGCTTTTCTCCATTCGAACAATCTATGATCTCATAATCCTTCCATTGGTCTGCGATCCACATGATAAAATCCTCATTCTTTCAGAAATTTGCTGTTGCAGGGCACGCCGGTCAGGGTATGACCTGCAACAATTTACATAACTCTGTATATTAGACTATCATTTTTCGGTGGGTAATTCAATAAATTTTCGTTAATGTTTAGAACGGTTTTTGCGAATGGATAAGTGGATGCGATCATCCAACCGCATAGCTGAAAAGATTTACGCTCAACATTATAGCTGTCAGAACAGCAAAAGTATGTTATACTGAAGCAGTAGCAAAGGAGGACAACACATGGTTTACGAACTGAAGGATACGGAAAAAGCAGCCCCGCTTTTTGAAGGCTGGCAGGAGACCATGATCTGGTCCTGTCTGCAGAAGATCATGGGGAAGATATACACAGATTCCCCGGAGCATCCAGCCTCGGCCATGGCTCTGCTGGCTGATTTCTGTTTTTTTGCCGGAAAGTCGGATGCGGAGCTTGTCCGGTATTGGGCCGGCCTGTGCATGCCGGATGGGGCAGCTGACAGAACAGCGCAGAGGATGGATCCTGTGGAAGTACCAGGAGAGGTGTCTTGTAAAGCCCTGCCCGATGTCCCGGATGATTCTGGAGCCCGGGGCATCATCATGGTACCCCGCAGCCGCGCCTGGGGAGAACTGATCGAGAACTGCTACAAAGATAAAGCCAAAAAGGTCACCCGCTATGCCATAAAAAAAGAACCGGACATTTTTGACAGAGAGAAGCTGCAGGCGGCAGTCTCGGCTCTTCCTGACGGCTTTACATTAAAAATGATTGATGAGACGCTGTACCTGCAATGCCGGGAATTCTCCTGGTGCCGGGACTGGACAGCCAATTATGCGGATTATGCCATGTACGAAAAGTATGGACTGGGGGTAGCGATATTAAAGCACGGAGAACTGGTTTCCGGTGCTTCCTCCTATACCAGCTACAGAGGCGGTATTGAAATCCAGATCGATACCCGGGAGGATTACCGAAGGCAAGGGCTTGCTTGTATCTGCGGGGCAAAGCTGATCCTGGAATGCCTGGAGCGGGGCTGGTATCCAAGCTGGGATGCCCAGAATCCAGGGTCTGCGGCACTGGCCCAAAAGCTGGGATACCATCTGGATCACGAATATACGGCATATGAAGTCTATCGTTGATAGAATATCTGGGATTCATATAGTTCTGAAGAGAAGAAGGTGGATAACTCATGGTCACAATCAACAGCCTGACAAAATATTTCGATGACATCTGTGCGGTCGATCACGTGTCTCTGGAAATCCCGGACGGCACCATGTTCGGCCTGTTGGGCACGAACGGCGCGGGCAAGACCACGCTGCTGCGGATGCTGGCGGGCATTATCGAGGCAGATTCCGGGGAAATCCGGATGGACGGGGAGGAGGATTCTTTTTCGCCGCAGTGCAAGGAAAAGCTCTTTTATCTGCCGGACGATCCCTATTATTTTCCAAACGCGTCCATCCAGACCATGCTGGATTTTTATAAAAAGCAGTATCCGGCGCTGGACGCAGACTCCGCGGCCTACATGGCGGAATCCCTCAACCTGGACATGGAGCGTCCCATCCGGACATTTTCGAAGGGGATGAAGCGGCAGGCATTTTTGATCCTGGCGCTGTGCTCCCGGACAAAATATCTTTTCTGCGATGAGGTGTTCGACGGTCTGGACCCGATCGCGGCGGAGATCATGAAAAATCTGTTCCGCCAGGAAATGGAGTCCCGCGACTTTACGATTCTTGTGGCTTCCCACAAGCTTCAGGACCTGGAGGATATCTGCGGAAATATCGCCATCCTCCACAAGGGCGGCGTGGTGACTGCCGGGGACTTCCGGAAGCGTGCGGAAAATGTCCGAAAGTTCCAGTGTGTCTTCCCATTGGAGGCAGATTTGGATCATCTGAGGCAGCATCCAGCGGTAGTGCGCTTCCATGAAGATGCCCGCTTTATCACGTTGGTCACACGCGGAAATGTGGAAGAGATCCGAAAGGCACTGGAAGAGCTGGATCCGATCTTTCTGGGGGAGGTTCCGTTAAGCCTGGAGGAAACATTTATTGCGGAAATGGAGGGCGCAGGCTATGACATCAGAAAAGTACTTCCATAAATGGGTCAGGGAAGCAGGAAGAGGACACATCGCGGCGTTCCTGTCCTGGGGATGCCTGCTGACCTATGGGATGATCACCGCAGTGCAGCTGCGTTTCAAGTCGGACTACGCCTTTTTCGGCATCGGCAGCAGGGAGCTTTTGTGGGTCTGCGCAGGGCTCGGCGCCGCCCTCTCTTTTCTGGAATTTTTCTATCTGCTGCAGCCAAAAAAACTGGATTTTTATTACAGCCTTCCGGTGAAAAAAAGCACTATATTCTGGGGAAGATACGTGCATGGGCTGGTGCATTTCCTGATGCCGCTGTGCCTGGTGGTCACAGGCTGCGGTCTGTATGAAAGCAGCTTTGACATGGATTTCTTTCCCTTTTCAGCCGCCTATACGGGGCGCAGCATCCTGGTGTTCGCAGGAATATTTCTGATATTTTATCATATAGGGATCCTGCTGCTCACTGTCTGCGGAACGGTTCTTCCGGCAATCCTGGGGTATGCACTCTGTCTGCTCTACGGACATATTCTGGTGGGAAATGTATGTACCGCGTGGGCGGCGGATTATTTCCGGACCTACTACAGGATTCCGGTGTTCGAGAAGCTGGACGTTCTGACGGCTCCCCTCTCCCTGGCTCAGGATCTGGCCGGAAGCAATCTATTTGACAAGTGGGAAGTGTTCGGGTATGTACCGTCCGGGAGCAGCATTCTTGCGGCGGCCGAATGGATCGTCCTGCCGTTCCTTTTATTTGCCGCGGCGCAGAAAAGGAGAAGGACGGAACGGGTCGGGAAATGGTTTGCCATCCCGATGGCGGAACGGGCGGCGGAAGGCCTGCTCTCCTTTTTAGCCGGGGTGTGGATGGGAAGCTTTCTGGCTGCGCTGACCGGACTTGCCAGAAGGTCGCCGGGGCTTTGCGGTGCGCTGAGTATCCTGGCGGGGATTGCTGCCGCGGCCGCGGTGCATTTCCTGTTGGAGCTGGGTGTGGGATGCGGCTGGAAAATCCGGCAGGACGAAGCAATGATAAGTGGAGCAATGATAAACGGAGCATTAGGGGAGCACGGAGATCCTGGTATGGCTGGCCGGGCAGGAGGAAAGCCCTGTGGAAAATGTGCTTTACACCGGGGGATTTTCCGGCGGAAATGGCAGCTTGCTGCGGAGTGTGCGGCGGTCGTTTTATCGGGGATGGTATTTCTGCTGGGGGCATCTGCATTTGACTCATTCCTGCCGGAGGAAGGGGCAGTTGAAAAGATTGGAGTCAGCATCGGCGGCATTGGAATGAACAATGAGAGTTATACGCAGACCCGCACGGGTGGAGAGGGATATGAAACGGCACAGCAGCTGGAGCGTGATCTTCTTGCAGGAGAAGGAAAAAGTGCGGCTGCGGCATGGATCAAGTTACTGGTTGAAAAAAATAATTGCCTGGATTCGGGTACGGAGATTGCAGGGAATGAAAATTCAGCAGAAGGCGTTTTATCAGATCGCGGTACAGCTTCCGAAGTACAGCCAGAAGTAACCCATGCGGTAATCTGCTACCACATGAAAAACGGAAGCGAGGTCTATCGGTTCTACCCTGTAGACGAAGAACGGCTGCAGGCATTTGCCACGGTATTCGAGACGGACGAGTACAAACAGATTGCATACCTTGTGGACAACAGCGGCTTTGCAGTGGATGCCCGTTTCACCTGGTTCGACGGGGTGACGGATACGGTGATGAAGCTGGAGGAAAACGAGAAAGAGGCGCTTCTGGATGCCTGCCAAAAGGACATCGGGGACATGAAAATGGACGACCTCAGGAAGGCGCTCCCATTGGGATTCGTAGAGCTTGATTCGGACGGCCCCATGCTGCCGTGCAGCATTCCCGTCTATCCGTTTTTTACACAAACCTGCAGTCTGCTCGAATCATACGGCGTGCAGACGGACCGGACACTGGCGGACTATTCCGTGCGTTCGGTCAGTGTGAGTACCAGAAATGAAAACGGCAGGGGAAAACGAAGCTCCGATTATCTGGATGACCCGGAGGAAATCGCAAAGTGGACGCAGAAGGCGGTTCCGAAAGAATTTGACCTGCAGCCGCTCTTTTATCCGCTGGATTACTCGAAGGAGATCCGGGTCGAAGTTCTGGATGAAACGACAAATTCAGTGATCCATGTGAATTGTTATTCGGTAATGTAAAGCATCGTATGAAAAAACGATACGGGCAGGCAATCACTTGCTGTGCAAGTGGTTACATTTCGCAGGAGGAATAAAAATGAAGAGAAGATTAGAGGTATGTATTGATTCTGTGGAATCTGCGATCATAGCCCAGGAGGGCGGCGCGGACCGTCTGGAGATCTGCTCTAATCTGGTCATCGGAGGGACGACGCCTGGGGTAAGCCAGTTTAAGCAGATCCGCAAGGCATGTGATATCGACCTGAATGTCCTGATCCGTCCGCGTTTCGGAGATTTCTTATATACGGATGCGGAATTTCAGATGATCTCAGATGATATCCGGATGTTCCGGGAGCTGGGGGCAGACGGCGTGGTGGTCGGATGTCTGAAAGCAGACGGCAGTCTGGATTCAGACAGGATGGGGGCACTCCGGAAGCAGGCAGGTCCATTGCAGATGACGCTGCACCGGGCATTTGATGTATGCCGGGATCCCGCTCAGGCACTGGAGGATGCTGTGTCGCTGGGAGTAGATACGATCCTGACTTCCGGTCAGGCGGCCGACTGCCTTGGCGGAAAAGAGATGTTAAAGAAGCTCATCCGGCAGGCTGACGGCAGGATCGAGATCCTTGTGGGAAGTGGGGTCAATGCGGAGGTCATCCGGCAGCTCATGGAGGAGATCGGCGCATCCAGCTTCCACATGTCCGGAAAGAAAATGATCGGCAGCGGCATGGCTTACCGGAACCGGCAGGTCCATATGGGAGTTCCGGGGATCGGGGAATTTGATATATTCCGGACGGATAAAGAAGAGATCCGGAGGGCAAGGCTGGTGCTGGATCAAAAATAGAATCATAGAGTTTTCCAACATCCCTATAAAATTGCATTTTAGGAGGCAGCATCATGATACGGATCGCAATCTGCGACGACGAGCGGGAGTCGGTCGCCCTGCATGAAAATATCGTAAAGACAAGCCTGCAGAAGCTTGGCATCGGATACGAGATCACAACCTACACCAAGAGCAGCAACCTGCTGTACGACATCACGGACGATCATTTTTTCTATGACCTGCTCCTGCTGGATATCGAAATGCCCGGATTCACCGGGATGGAGCTACCGGAAAAGATCAAGCCCTTTCTGCCCAATGTAAAGATTATTTTTATTACCTCACATCTGGAATATGCGATCGACGCCTATGAGCTGTCCATCTTCCGCTACGTTCCAAAGGATCATCCGGAGGGGCGTCTTTCCGCCGCCGTTGCGGATGCCGCAAAGCTGATCGAACTGGAGGCAGGGCAGGAATACATCATTCAGACCAGCCACCGTATGGAAAAAATACCATATAAAAGCATTCTTTATATTGAGCGCGACGGCGGGAAAAATTCGCTGATCCATTTTCAAAATTTATCCGCTGCCGGCAGGATGGAAGGCACATCATCAGCATCGGCGGGGATGGCGACGGCAAAGGTTCGGAAGTCCCTGCAGCAGATTTATTCGGAGCTGGACTCGCCGGAGTTTCTTTTTATTGACCGAAGCTACATTGTAAATATCATTCAGATCATGAAGGTCAGCGATGGAACGGCTGTCCTGAAAAACGGTACGGAGCTGCCCATAAGCCGTGCCCATTTACAGGAAGTGAAGCTGCAGATCAATCGGTTTTGGGGGGCGCATATATGATGGAATGGTATCAGATCCTTTCTTACTTTCTGACAAACAGCATCCGGGGTTTTCTGGGGCTGTACCTTGTATGGGAGCTGCTTTCGGCCCGGATGGAGCTGCGCAGGATCGTTATGATATCAGCGGCAGCAGCGGCGGCCATTACTGCATTGCCGTTGCTTTCTGTTTCCGATGCAGGGGTGATCGGGGCGGAGCTCCTTCTTCTTGCCGCTGCATCCCGGGTATATCTGCCCCGGGAGCAGACACGGATGAGCCTGTTTCTTCTTTTCTTTTATGAAATTGCGGCGGCGTTGTGGGAATTTATCATATCCTGTGTGTTTGCCATTGCGTTCCGTGCGGGATACCTGGCAAGATGGTGCGTCTCCCACCAGGCGATGGATGTGTTTTGGCCCTGCCTGACCGGACAGGAATCTTCCGCCGCAATGGTGCGGGGAATGGAAGCAATGACGGAGGGGTATCTGAATGGACCAGTCGGCGCCGCTTTCCCGGAGGAGCAGCTCTGGATGCGTTTCCTGGACAGCGGAGCGCCGGAGCATCTTCTGGCGGTCTGGACGGTCCGCCTGTTTATGCTGGTGATCCTGATATCGGCTGCGAAAAAACGCGGCGGGAGAGAACTGGCATTTTCAATACATCATACCGCAGGCTGCCGGCAGTGCAGAAAATGCGGTCAGGAAGAAACCGATTTACTTTCAGCGCATCCTTCCGCAGATATTCAGAATGACGCAAAAAGCAGCCGGGGAGGAACAGACCTATTCCGCACAGCGTCGGCCATCGCAGTGGCGGGGATGATCTGCACGGTGACTCTTGGCTCGCAGACCGTGATCGCAATCCCGGAGGACGAACTGGCGATGTGGAATCTGCTTTCCGTGATCCTGATGTTTTCGGTTCTGGTCTACAATCTGAACCGCCATTATGAGGCGGAGAAGGAGATCGCCCGGTTAAAGGAGGAGCAGGCCGAGCTGCTGGACCGCGATTACCAGAGCCTGAACCGCCTGTATTCAGAAAATGCCAGACTGTTCCACGATCTGCACAACCACATTGAGCTTCTGTACCGTCATCTGACCCATGGAAATGTCAACGAAGCTGTGGAGTATTTGGAGGATCTGCGGGGGCCGGTCCGGGAGATTACGAACTCCGGCTGGACGGGAGATGAGGCGGTGGATTATCTGATCGGAAATAAAATCGCCGTTGCACAGGAGCAGCAGATTGCCGCAGAGGTCAACATGGAATTTCCCCGGCATACCAACATCCGGAGCGCCGACCTGACCGCGATCCTGGGAAATCTGCTGGACAATGCGCTGGAAGCGGCAAAGGCGGCGCAGGGGGAGCAGCGTTTCATCCGCCTGACAGTCCGCCGGATCAACAACATGCTTGTGATCAAAGTGGAAAATGGATGCGAGACCCCGCCCGTTTCGAAGCATGGAGAACTGATTTCGTCCAAGACAGAGGGCGGACTGCACGGCTGGGGGCTGAAAAGCGTCCGCACCGCGGCGGAAAAATATGACGGGATCGTGGAAACCATGTACGAAGATCCTGTATTCCGGGCGGTAGTCACGCTGTCCTTTGAAGCGGTCAATATGGACTAATATAACCCACAACAATTATGCCGTTTGCTGTATACTCTGGAAATGTGTAAACAGCAGCGGCTTTTTTCTGCAAAAAAACAGCCGCAGATATTCTCCTACGGACAAAAAACTGCCGTTTACGGACAAAATGGCAGAAGCCATGCATTTGTATTATCCTGTAAATGTAATCAAACAAAGAACATACTGCAAGGATTGCAGAAGGCAAAATCTGACATGCCATTTACCAATACCTACGCAGTGCTCTTATATCGAAGGAGGTACAAATTTATGCGTCATTTTTATATTCGTCTTATCATGGGAGTAATCTGGGTGATCGCGGCAGCGGTTTCCTTACTGACAATGAACATCCCGTGCCTGATCCTGTATCTTGCGTTGGGAATCCGATTTTTCCATTCGGCCTTTACAATCTGGGAGAAAGAAAAGAATGAGGGGAAATGAGGGGAACGCCATGAATATTTTTTCAAATAGGCCTCATGCACCAGAGGATGCAGAACGGCTTCTTATATTAAAAAATCTGCGTGTATGGTATACACCGGGAACAGACGTCCTTTCCGGTTTTTCACTTGAGCTGAACACAAATGAAGTCGTTGGACTAATCGGCTTGAACGGAGCCGGAAAGACCACATTTTTGAAGACACTCTCCGGCCTGAGCAGGCAGTTTCAGGCGGGAACAGCGCTTTGGAAAGGACAGAAGCTCTCCTTCCGGAATCAGGCGTTCAAACAGAGCCGCTACACGGTTTTCGCGGAGGACCGTTCGTTCCAGTACTTTACCTTCCGCGAATACATTTCCTATGCGGCCGCGTCCTACGGGAAGAAGCTGCCGGATCTCTCGGAGCTGATCCGGGGATTCCATTTTGAAGAATATACCGATGTGCTTCTCAGAGAACTGTCCACAGGCAATCTGAAAAAAGTATATCTGATCACAGCATTTGCGCTGCGTCCGGAGCTTCTGCTGCTGGACGAACCGGTCAACGGGCTGGACTTTCAGAGCACCGAATACCTATACCGGCTGATCAGCGGATACCGGCAGTACGGTACGATTCTGTTCTCCTCCCACATCCTGGAAAGCATCTGTCTGACCTCTGACCGGGTATTGGTTTTGGAGCATGGACGGGTCACCCGGAGCTTTACCGGGCAGGAGATCCAGGCGGATACGATCCGGGAGGTACTGGCGGAAAAGGGAAATGCCTTGTAGGGTATCCTTTTCTGCTTGCCTCGGCACAGTTGCGGTGATAAAATGAGATTAACCGAAGTATGAAAGGAGACGGACAGGTATGGGAATCTATGTAAATCCGGGAAATATTCCATTCAGGGACTCTCGCTTTTCCAGCACATATATTGATAAAAGTATGTTGATCGCGAAGGTAAATGCCCTATACAGGACGGAGAGAAAATTTATATGTGTCAGTCGTCCGCGTCGTTTTGGCAAATCAATGGCAGCGAATATGCTGACTGCCTATTACAGTTGCGGCTGTGATTCCGCAGAGCTGTTTGCAGGTTTAAAGATTGCGAAGGAAACCAGTTTTTCAACACATCTGAACCAGCACTATGTGATCAGGATCGATGTGCAGCGTTTCATAGAATCAGAAAGCGAACTGGATTCATTTATCAGCAATATTGAGAAAAGCGTAGTATCCGAATTGCTGAAAGAGTTTCCGGAATGCGAAGGCTTCGATTCGGACAGCAGATTAAAAACGGCTCTTGACCAAATCTTTATTCAGTCCGGAAAGGGATTTATCTTTATCATTGACGAATGGGACTGTGTATTCCGGATTGCCAGAAACCGGAAAGAAATGCAGAAGGAATATCTGGATTTTATGCGGGGGCTGTTTAAAGGAGCGGATTACGCGGAGCTGGTCTATATGACCGGGATTCTGCCGATCAAGAAATATGGGGAGCATTCTGCCATCAATATTTTTGATGAATATTCTATGATCTCACCGAAGAATCTGGGGGAGTATTTCGGCTTCACGGAGGAGGAAGTGCGCGCGGCATGTGAGCGGCGTGGGATGGATTATGCGGAGGTGGAAAGATGGTATGACGGATACCGTGTGGGAAAGCTCCATATCTACAATCCCAAATCTGTGGCGGATGCTCTGACGTGGGAGGAAATTCAGAGCTACTGGACGGGGACGGAGACTTATGAAGCATTGAAGGTGTATATCGACCTGAACTTTGACGGACTGAAGGAGGCAATCCTGACAATGCTTGGGAATGGCCGCTGTGTGGTCGATCCTTCCACGTTCCAGAATGACATGACCGTATTCCGGACAAAGGATGATGTGCTGACACTGTTGATCCACCTTGGCTATCTGACCTATGACAAAGAAACGAGCCAGGTGTTTATCCCTAACCGGGAGATTGAGCAGGAGTTCATGCGGGCCGTAAAAGTTGGCGGCTGGGATGGGGTGATCCAGTCGCTGGATCGATCCAGGGAGCTGCTGGAGCGAACATGGGCCCTGGACGGAAATGCGGTGGCGGAAGGAATGTCCGTCATTCACAGCGAAACCTCTTCCATACTGAAATACAATCATGAAAGCTCACTCACCAGCGCATTGCTTATGGCGTACTACAGCGCGAAGCTGTACTATGTAAATCCGATCATGGAACTGCCTTCGGGGAAAGGCTTCGCAGATGTAGTTTATCTGCCGAAGCGAAATGTGGACCGCCCGGCACTGGTGGTAGAACTGAAATGGGATCAGACGGCCGACGGCGCGATCCGGCAGATCAAAGAGAAGAAATATGCCTCCTGGATCGAGGGGTATACCGGGGATATCCTTTTGGTGGGGATCAACTATGATAAAGAAGAGAAGGCTCATGAGTGTGTGATTGAAAAATATGTAAAGATGGATTAAAAAAAACCTGCCGTTTACGGACAAAACAGAGGAAGCTCTGGATTTGTATTATCCTGTAAATGCTCTTATCATTCAGGAGGTGCTTATAGAACATGAGATCATTTTGTGAAAAATACGGAAAAAATACACCGTTTCATGCAGTCGCAAAACAATTATTCGGAAGGAAGTATGAGCGGGTTTCCCGCAGCCTGATGCTGTGCCTGATCCTGTTCCTTGCAGTTTACGCGTCGGAGTTTCGGGTACAGGTGTCCCCTGTGGTCCTGTATCTGACAGCGGCCGTATTTTCAGCGGGGATCATGTGGCGCGCATTAAATTCTTCACAAAATGCGGAAATATTTATGGGGCTGTTCATGCTGCCTTTTGACGACAGGGAAATGATGATTTCGTATGCGGCGGCATTCGGCGGCTATACTCTGATCACGAAAACAGCTGTGGTTCTAGCGCTGTTTTTCGCGGCGGCGCAGTGGAGCGCGGCGGAGATCGGGGCGGCGGTTCTGCTGGCCTGTCTGGGATGTATGCTGTCAGCCGGATTGTATGCGGCGGTGCATATGGATAAGGAAGGTGCCTACGTATTTTTCCAGCCGTCCATATCGTATGGAAAAAAGAGACATACCGGGAGAAAAGGCTATATTCTCCGTTATCTCCTGCGGTATATCACATCGAATAAAAACTACCTGGTAAATACCGCCGGCCTCTGGCTGATCGCCGGTCTCCTTCCATTGATGCTGGGGCAGTTTGAAGGACTGAACACGCTGCCCCTGGGCTTTGCGATCCTCTGCATGAATACTCCGGTCTGCATCCTGCTGTCATGCGATCCGGATCTGGAGCAGGCAGTGCGTCTCCTGCCCGGACAGTCCGTCCGTTTCTGCGGAGCATACGGCCTGTTCATTGCCCTGGTAAATTTTACAGGGAGCAGTGTGTATCTGGTCAGCTGGCAGGCAATCCATGGGGGGATTGGAATGACGGAAATCTTAACGGCAGCTGGGTTTGCCGACGCCAGTGCCGCTTTGTCGGTATTTCTGGAATGGAGATATCCCATCCGGGGCTGGAAGATCGAAAATGACCTGTGGCACCATCCGCGGAAATATATTGTACCGGTGGTGATGCTGCTGGCAGGGGTGGCTGCAGGGATGTAGATATGGAAGGCTTTTCCCAGCAATCTCTCCAGGCAAAATGAAGGTAATCTATTGTTTTTTTTATTCTGAGAACGTATACTATAGTCAGTATAAGGAGCTGTAAAGAAAGGAAATCCATAATATGCTGACGACAGTAGACGCATTTGTTTCTCATAATGAGGACAATTTATGGGATTTTGAAGTTGTATCTGACACACCGTATGAGAATGTGAACCGTATCCATCCGCTGAAGCAAAGGGATGTTGCTCTGCTGATACAGGATGTCAAAAACGACTCTCACATTACAGGCATTATTGTATTCGGGAGTGCAGTGCGCTTTGACTGTCATTCCATGAGCGACCTGGATGTTCTGATCGTACGTGATGACCAACAGATCCGGATTGACGCATCCCTGTCAAATATTCAGAGTGAGCTTGACCTTATATTTCATTCCAAACTGGGAGAGCGTTTGAAAAAAGAGATTCAACGGACAGGCGTGGTCGTATTCAGGAGGTGAGGGCATGTGCGATATCCGATTTTTTAAATCAGCGTATCATTGCTATGATGTTGCTGCAAATCTTTTGAAATTTTATGAGCAGGATGAGTTATACCTAAATGATGTTGCGTATAATCTGCAGCGATGTGTAGAAAAAACACTGAAAGCATTTTTAGAGTGCAGGGGAGTGACCATCCCGCAGACCCACAGCATCCACAAGCTGATCTCCATGTCAAAAAACAATGGTTCGGTAATTATCATAACAGATTGGATCATACAGAATCAATATGAAATAGAAACATGGGAAGCAGATACCCGATATAATTTTGATATCAGCCTGGAACTGGGTCGGATTCGGCAGGGGTTGGAGGAAGTAAAAGCTTTTTTGGACATCAACCATATGAGCTATACATTAAATCCGGAACTGACGGAGGAAATGAAAGAGAAGCTGAGGGCAAAAATGCCGAAAAGCCTTGTGATACAGGATGATTTTGAGTGGAATTGTTATTATAATATTTTTAAGAAGCAGCTATAAACCGTGAAAGTGAGTGAGGCCCATATGAAGAACCATTTTCATGCAATTTTTCCAAATGAAGACTATCTGGATCTCCGGCCATACCAATATGGCTGGGAGACCTGCGCGCCGCTTCATTCGTTCGGCCCTTTTATACGCAACCATTATCTGTTCCACTATATTATCCATGGACACGGGACATTATATTCCCACGCTGCCAACGGCGAGATCTATGAATACCGGCTTGATGAGAATCAGGGCTTTCTGATCTGCCCCGGGCAGATCAACCTTTACACCGCGGACGAGGCGGAACCATGGGAATATGTCTGGCTGGAATTTGACGGAATGCGCGTAAAGGAGGCTCTCTTAAAGGCGGGACTTGAGCAGGATCAGCCGATCTACCGCCCGCAGAGTGTTGAACTGGGAAAGCAGCTCCGGGACCATATGCTCTATTTCACGGAGCATGCGGCAAGATCCCCGCTCCATCTGGTGGGGCATCTCTGCCTTTTCCTGGACGATCTGATCGAATTTTCGGCTGACCGCCGGGAGGCGGATGAGAAAAAGGAACAGGACTACTACATCCATGAAGCTGTTGTGTATATCCAGCAGAATTACCACCGGGATGTGTCCATAGATGAAGTGGCAGGCTTCTGCAAGCTGAACCGTAACTATTTCAGCCGGCGTTTTAAGGAGCTGATCGGTACCACTCCCCAGGAATTTCTGATCCGGCAGAGGATGACCAGCGCGGCCGAATTATTGAAGCTGACAGACCTGCCGATCAAAACGGTAGCGGATCGGTGCGGCTATCCGAACCAGCTGCATTTTTCCCAGGCATTCAAAAAATATTATGGACTGTCTCCCCGCGAATGGCGGAAGCAGAACAGTTAAAGACCCCGCAGCGCAGTGCTACGAGGTCTTTGTTGCTTTGAGATAAATCTGGAATGACTGGTAATCCTCCCGGACCGCAGGCAGCGGATAGCCGATCTGCATCAGCATGCTGCCGCTGTAACCCGCTTCGCCGCGATCTGTCTGATACTGCCGGTAGGGATCCAGACCTTTAAGCCGCACCCGGGCAAATGGATTTCCAGGGCGGGTATTCCCGAAAACTACGGAAACCAGCGCCTCCGATCTGTCCGGGGATACATGTTCCCAGGCTGTAAACAGATCGTTTTCAAAGGGACTGCTCAGCCTGTAATAATCGCCCCAATAGATCAGGTCATAATGGGCTTTCCATGTTTCTGCCTGCCGGCGGATCTCCTCCTTTTCCGCTTCCGTACACCGGCTCAGGTCCATCTCATAGCCGAAGGCTCCGCTCATGGCGGTAATGCCCCGTGTCACCAGGGGAGTGACCCGGCAATTCTGTTCGTTGGGGACAGCGGATACATGGGCGCCCATGGTACAGGGCGGATAGCAGAAGGAAGTGCCGTACTGGATCCGCAGTCGGTCTACGGCATCGGAATCATCGCTGCACCAGATCTGGGGAGTATAATAGAGCATCCCGCCGTCAAATCTTCCTCCGCCTCCGCAACAGCCTTCGATCAGCATCTGCGGATAATCTCTGTGCAGCCGTTCCAGCAGGTCATACACGCCCAGCACATACCGATGATAGACCTCGCCCTGGCGCTGTGGAGGCAGAGCAGCGGACCATACATCTGTTAAGCACCGGTTCATATCCCATTTTACATAGGTAACCGGCGCACTGGAAAATACCGCTTGGAGCTGGCCGTAAATGTGGTTCCGGACCTCCTTACGGGAGAAATCAAGCACAAGCTGCTCCCGGCCTCTGGCGGGCGCCCTGCCCGGTACATGCAGCACCCAGTCGGGATGCTCCCGGAAGAGATGGCTGTCCTCATTGACCATTTCCGGCTCGACCCAGATACCAAAGGCCATCCCCAGACGGTTGATCCTGGCAGCCAGGCTTTCCAGGCCGCCCGGCAGCTTGGCTTCATTCACCTGCCAGTCTCCGAGCCCCCGGTCATCATTGCTGCGGCTGCCAAACCACCCGTCGTCCATGACAAATAATTCGATCCCCAGTTCTGAAGCCTCTTCTGCAATCTCCACCAGCCTGTCTGCCGTAAAATCAAAATAAGTGGCTTCCCAGTTGTTGATCAGTATGGGACGGCGCTCCTGGCCGCAGGGGCTTCGGAGCAGGTGTTCCCGGATGGCGCGGTGGAACTGCCGGCTCATCTGTGAAAATCCGCTGGCCGAGCAGACCAGCGCCGCTTCCGGAGCCGTAAAGGATTCGCCCGGAGCCAGCGTCCAGCAGAAATGCCAGGGGTGGATTCCCATGACCAGCCGGCAGCCTTCATAGGGGCTGCATTCCGCGGCCGCTTCAAAATTGCCGCTGTACAGAAGCATGGCCCCGTAGCAGACCCCGTTTTCTTCATCGGCATTCTGATCGCACAATATGACGAAAGGATTGTGCTGGTGGCTGGAAATCCCCCGTACACTGCCCACACTTTGTATACCGGGACGCAAAGGCCCACGGTCCGGGCAGCGCTCCATCATATGATGGCTGTTGAAGGTGATCAGATCTATATCGGACCTGGGAAAATCCAGACAGAGGGAGGCGCACCGGCACAGCCGTATGGTTTCGTTTCCCCGATTCACCACCCGCACCGCGCGGGTGATCAGATCCAATTCCTCAAATACCCCGAAATACAATTCCACAGTGACCCGGGCCGCAGTATCTTCCAGATACAGGATCAGAGTTTCGGCGTTCCGGTCTGTTCCACCGTCCTCATAAAGTGCGGGCAATCCGCTGTCCTTATAGAGTGCAGGCGGCGTATAGGATCCAGCGTTATCATAAAAAGCAGGCAGCCCCGGCAGCGTATATTTTCCATCGTTGATATGATATCCCTGATACCGCAGATCTGCCGTATGGCTTCCGTTGGGAAGCTCCAGCTCTATGGAGGGCAGGCGGAAATCCCCCACCCCGCAGGAGGAGTACTCCTGGGGCAGGACATCCAGGGAATAGGTTCGGTCGGAGCCTGCCTCGTTGGGATTGGGAGAAAAACAGCGCCCTTCGCATTGAAGCAGTCCGGACAGATCCCCGCATTCCACATGCGGTCCGTAGTAGGTGTGCAGCAGTACCCGGTATTGGTCTACCTTCATCTGATAAAGCGTATTGCGGGTATGGAGTGTAAATGTCTGGTTTTGTTCGTCATGTACGATCATAAGAAGCTCCTTTATATTATACTCACGGCCGATTTATCTGGCATGCAGTATCTCTTACTTTCCGCCTGTCATGGCAAGAGTTATAGACGGCCTGGACGGCATAGTCAAACTGTTCAAAGATGATATCCAGATCCAGCTTTTCCTCATAAGAGTCAAACGCGCTCCGCCAGGTTTCCTCCGTACCCAGATAAGCCGGGATCGCGGCTCCGTTTTCCCCCTGGATACGCTGCGCTTCTTCGGTTCCGAAAAACTTGATCACATCCAGAGCCGCCTCCAATTGCTTCCCGTGGGCTCCGGTGGAATAGCACAGGCCGTTGGACATGGTCGCCCGTCCGTCTCCGCTCTCTGGATCCGGGCATTTCGGAAGCTTCGCAATGTCCCATTTTCCGCGCATTTCCGGATAATTTTCCATGAGCTGCGGCAGATTCCAGTTGCCCTCCATATACATGGCGCCGACCTCTGAGAAAAAGGCGGTGGCAGGCGTTGTTTCTGTGAAATAGGTCTGTGAGGGACACCAGTCATAATCCTGCATTCCCACATAGAACTCAATCCCTTTTACGGAAGCAGGCTGGGTATAACCGGCAGCGGTCTTCTCGTCATTCAGTATGTAACCGCCTGCCTGATAAACGAAAGGCCAGTACCCGAGCTGGTCGTCATTGTATGCCATAAAGCCGTATTTGCCGGTGGTTTCATAGATTTTCTCCGATGCGCTGACCAGGTCGTCCCAGGTCCAGTCCTCGTCGGGATATTCCACCCCGGCCGCGTCAAACATTTCCTTGTTGTAGACCAGATGCCCGTTATCCTTGTCCTTGGGTACGCCATACAGCTTTCCGTCACTGCCGCTGGCGTTGCTGCGGGATATTTCGGAAAAATGTGTTTCATAATAATCCGGTTCCACATCATCGTAAAGCGTAGTCACATCCGCCAGCATTCCGAAGTCAGCATAATACAGGAGCTGGTTGGTGTGCATCCAGAAAATATCAGGCAGCGTGTTGCTCTCGGCAGCCGCCTCCAGCTTTGTCCAGTATTCATTCCAGCTGGTTGCCTGCACCTCGATCACGACATCCGGGTGCTTGGCGGTGTAAGCGTCACACATGGCCTGCATGCCGGGACGCTGGTAGACATCCCAGATCTGGAATGTCAGATGGGTCTTGCCGTCCGATGCTTTACATCCGGTGACAGACAGCATCAGCAGCAAAGACAGAATAATGGCGGTTATACGGGATATTTTTCTCATATAATCTTCCCCTTTTCTAATTTTTTTGCCTGCGATGTGCAAAAAAGTGGTCCGGACTTTGTCTCTATGCCTCTCGCATAAGCTGGTTTTTATTATAAATTGCGGGAAAAAAATGTAAATGAAACGGTGTGCCTAAAATATATTAGGATTTGCCGGAAGTGGGATTTTTGTATATTTGTGTTGGATTTTCGCATATAAGCATAAAGCGTAATATAAAATATAGAATAAACAGCTTTAACAGCCGCCTTCAAAAAAAGTCTGCGTTGTTGTATCCTTTTTTATTGACATTCTGCCCGATCTATATTAGATTTCTTTTTACAGATAGTGATCTGATATAGAGAAACCGTCCATTTTCATACTTCATACCCAAGGCCATAATGGGATGACCTTGGGTATATTTTATCGGATAATGTGAAAATTTTTCACATAAGATCTGTAACATTTTGCAATCTCGGCAGTTAATAAAATGAAGGGGGGAGAGACGTGGACTTTGACGGAATATATCGTTCCTATTTCAGGGATGTTTTCCTGTATATGTGCAGCCTGTCGGCAAATGAAGATATCGCGGAGGAGATCACACAGGAAACATTTGTAAAAGCATTGAGATCGATCGATACATTTGACGGCTCAAAGGATATCCGTGCGTGGCTTTTTACGATAGCACGGAACACATATTTCACCTATTGTAAGCGCCGTAAGATTTACGCGGATGAAGAAATGACAGAAGACGCCGCATCGGTTCAGACGGATTTTACGGAGCGGTTCGCGGACGAAGAAAGCGCCTTTCTCATTCACCGGTTTCTTCACAGCATGGAGGAGCCATACAAGGAGGTGTTTAATCTGCGGGTATTCGGAGAGCTACCTTTTGAAAAGATCGGCGCGATCTTCGGAAAAAGCTCCGGCTGGGCGAGGGTTACGTATTATCGTGCAAAAAAACAGATCATAGAATATATGGAGGCGATGGAAAATGAAACAGATCACCTGTAATGTCATAAAAGATATTCTTCCGCTTTATCTGGATGATGTGGTCAGCGGGGACACCAGGGAAATGGTGGAGGAACATCTGGAATCCTGCGATGCCTGCAGAAAGGAAGCAGATGTTTTAAAAAGCAGTATTGCATTGCCGGCAGACAGAAGCACGAAGCTCCTGGACGCAAGGATCCTGAAAAATCTGAAGAAACGGTTATTCAAGAGAAAAGCAGTCATAGCGATCCTCTCAGCCGCCGCGGCTGCCGCGGTGATATTCGGAGTGTACTGCATCTTGGCTCTGCCCCAGATTTTCATTCCCTATGACAGCGCAAGGATCAGCATAGAGGAGGTAGACGGAAAGCTCTATGCCAGCTATGAGGGAGACAATCTGGCCAACACCTTCGGCACGCATCCGTTTGACATGGAGATCGACGGGGAAGAAAAAAAGGCGGCTGTTGTCTGCTATTATGAAACCCTTTGGTCGAAATACATTGCGCCTGTATTTTCAAGCCGTGATAATGTACATGGCGACAGACATACGTTTTACCTGGGAGACAGGGACGAAATTGACAGGATCTATTACGGCCCAGGTGATCTTCCCGAACGGCTTCATTCTGATCCGGTGGATTATAATGGAAATGGGATTTTCGACTCGGATGAGATGATGGGATATGCTGGGTATGATGAGATGTTCCGTGAGGCGGAGCTGATCTGGGAGAAATCTTGACTAAGAGTGGTAAAGGCAATCAGGGATAACGCAGATATATAACGCAGTATAAAAATGGAATAAGCAGTTTAAACAATTGATTGTAAGGAGTACAAATGCTATACTGAAAGAAAACACAAAGACTTGTGCCATTCTTTGCAGGGCAGGTGAGAGAATGAACCCATACAAAATCCCCTACGGTTTCAGCAATTACAAAGAGATCAGAACCGGAAATTATATTTACGTGGATAAAACGGAATATATCGAAGCACTGGAAGGTATGAACAGCAGATACCTTATTTTCCTGCGGCCGCGCAGATTCGGGAAATCCTTGTTTGTGTCTATGCTGCATTATTATTATGACAGGAACAGCGCGGCAGAATTTCAGCAGCTATTTGGAGGCACCTATATCGGGGAGCATCGGACGGCGCTTGCGAATCAGTATTATGTCCTGCGGTTTGAATTTTCCGGTCTGGATGGAAGCAGTGAAGAACATCTGCAGAAAGCGTTTTACGCGAAGGTCCATGCGGCAATCCGGAATTTTATCAAATATTACGGCGAGGATCTTCGGATCATGGAAAATGATACGGCGGATTCTGCCATGCTGCTGAATGATTTTCTGTCCGATTTTTACTCGGAAGGAAAAAAGCTCTATATCCTGATTGATGAATATGATCATTTTTCTACGAGCATTGTTGAAAATCCGCAATTCTTCCATTCCGTAACGGGCAGGGACGGATTTGTACGGAGGTTTTACGAGGTACTTAAGGCACATACGGGAACCGGGTGTGTGGAACGCATGTTTATCACAGGAGTGACCAGCATGACTCTGGACAGCCTGACCAGCGGGTTCAATATTGCCAAGAATATTTCCATGAATCCAAGGGTAAACGCAATGGCCGGATTTACGGAAGCGGAGACGAGAAGAGTCCTGGGCGAGCTGGGAATCGTGGATTCGGATGCTGTCCTGAACCGGCTGACTGCGTATTACAACGGATATGTATTCTGCCATGACCCAAAGCAGGCAGAGCGGATCCTGAACAGTAATCTGGTGATGTATTTTCTGGACGAGTATACGGCGCTGGGGGAAGTCCGTCAGATGGCGGATGTGAATATCAAGAGCGATTACGGCAAGCTGACCAGTATGTTCGGGCTGTACCGGGACGCGGACAGCCGGACGGAGATCCTGCGCAATATAATAGAAGGAAAGCCGGCAGAATCGGATATTGTTACGGATTTTACCATGTTTTCAGATAGCTTCGGCAGAGATGAATTTTTATCTATGCTGTTTTATATGGGGCTGCTGACAATTAAGGAAACGGGGGCGGTCTATGATGTGGTGCTGGAAACGCCGAACGCCGTGATCCGGGATGTATATTATAAATACTATGCGGATTATTTGAAATTAGAGAAAACGGAAAAGCGGGATGCCATCCGCCTGATCGCGTATCAGGATGATTTTACGGAACTGAACCGTTTGATCGAGCGAATCCTGCACATACACAGCAACGAGGACTTCAAAGCATTTGATGAGCGCCGGCTGAAAACAGTTGTCCTTTCCTGTCTGAGTGAACAGAATGTATATCTGGTGAAGTCCGAGTATGAGTCAGGCGGGCTGCGGCCGGATATCGCCTTACTGGATATCCGGGGAGAAAAAAATCAGGTCCGGTTCAACTATCTGATCGAACTGAAATATCTGAAAAAATCAGCGGCGTCAGAACAGGCGGTTGAGAATGCCCGGGAGGAGGCGCGCCGGCAAATGCGGAAGTATCTGTGCCAGGAGGAATTTGCGGGGGACAGAAGGGTGAAGGGCGTCATATATGTGGTGGCGAAGGAAAAGATCCGATGGTTTGAGAAAATGGAGTAAAAGGGAGAGCGGCTTGGGAGACCAGGCCGCTGATTTTCGTTCATAGTTATGACCGTTCCGGCATATCATCAACTAAAGAAGAGCTTAAGGAGAGCATTTCATAATATGGAAAGAAACGAAGCATGTCTGACAAATACCTGCAGCTTTGTGGGCGTAAAACCGATCATGGTGGATCTGCCTTATCCGCCGATCCAGGTGAGGAGGGAGAATCCGGCCTATGCGAATCTGCTGGGCATGGATTACTGCGGGCCGGTGTCGGAGCTGTCTGCGATCACTCAGTATATCAACAACGAAAACCGCATTTCCCGCGAAAAATGCGCCATGGCAAAGACGCTTCTGGGAATTGGGATTGCGGAGATGATGCACCTGCAGAAGCTGGGCGAGCTGATCTGCCTGCTGGGCGGGAAGGTGGATTTTATCGCAAGGCCCTATAACGGACGGCCCAGGATGTGGACGCCGGAATACCTGACCCTCCCCGAGCATGTGGGAAAAATGCTGCAGGCCGACATCGCGGCGGAACAGGATGCCATCAGCCAGTACCAGATGCATATCAAGATGATTGATGACGACTGTGTAAATGCGGTGCTGAGACGGATCATCCAGGATGAGGAATACCATGTGATGCTGCTGCAGGCATTGGAAAGAGAAGTGTAGGACAGGAGGCTTGAAATAGACTGGATACTGTTACAGGAGCATCCAAAAGGAGGAATTATAGCAAAAACGCATGGCATCGGATCTGCTGTGCGTTTTTGCTTGCGTTAAAAGCGTATTTATGTTTTAATACTTATACCCAAGGGTATCCCATTATGGACCTTTGGTTGTTTGACAAGGTATACTTGGGGGCGCCCCGACATGGCCATCCGGCCATTTCACAAGGTCTACATATCCAGTAGGAGGTTTTATGAACTTATTTCATTTATTTGGAAAATCTGCAAAAAAGGAATCAATCCAGGAGCCTGAAAAGGAACTTACATTGGAAGCACACGGAGTTTATTCCGGCATGCGTGTCGAGATCATGGATGATAAGAAGCAGCTGATCTTCATCGCAAAGCTGATGAGTCTGTACGGGAACAGTGCAAAGCTGCACCAGTATTCACAATCAGAGTTTTTGTTTGACGAAGAGGAAATGAAGATCAGGATCCGCGGTTACAGCGATATTAATAAAAAAGTGATCCACATGGAAGGAACTCTGAAACAGGGGAAGGACAGCATCTGGCCAGTGGAGGAACTGACATTTATCAAGTCCGGCAATGACCGTGCCTTTTACCGTTTGAATACGGATCTGGACGGCAGCATGATATTGACGGAAGGGGCAGAGACAGAAAAAGAACCCTGCAGGCTGCTCAACATCAGCGTAGGCGGCGCGTATATCAGGACGGAGCCTGCATTGGAGCTGGGGGACAGGTTCTTTCTGCAGGTGAAGCTGCACCCGGACAGGGACAGCTCCCTGATCTTAACAGAAATATGCCGTATCGTCGAAAGAGAGGATGAGATATTTGAGTACGGATGTCAGTTCATAGAACTCAATGAAGCTGACAGGAAGCAGATCATTCAGGCGATTGAATGGGAGGGGAAGAATGAAGGAGCAGCCTTATGAATTTAATCAGCAAGATCCCAAAAGATTTTTACAAGCTTTTTGCAAGCAAATATATGGATTATTATCAGCGTTTCCTGACCGCGATCTATGAGGAATCTGGCCGTTCCTACTCTCTGCTCGGCCTGACGGAGCGGGAGTGCCGCATGATCATGAATGAACAGATTGCGGCGGAGACGCTGGACTGGAGCGAGGAGCAGTTTGATGAGGAGGGCGAGCTCCTGACCAGAAGCAACATGGCATCCATCTGTCTGAAGCATCTGGAAGACTGGGGGTGGCTCAGGCGGGATTACGATGAAGTCCTGGACAGTTACGTGGTCTCCTTTCCGGAATACAGCCAGCTGTTTGTGGAGCTGTTTCAACGCCTTTACAGCGAAGAGGACACCCGGGAGCGGGAGAGCGTCCTGGCAGTCTACAGCTATCTGTACACCTACAGCTCCGACAGCGAAAAAAATAATGACATCCTGAAAAGCGCGCTGCAGGCATCCCGTTCCCTCCTGCAGATGCTTTCCAATATGCAGGAGGGCATGAGAGGGTACTTTGACGAATTGTCCAGGCAGAGGAGCTTTCTCGGGATCCAGGAAGTGCTTGTTAAGGAAATGAATAATAATGAGAGCAGAAAATACGCGATCCTCACTACCACAGACAGCTTTTACCGATATAAGGAGGCGGTCAAGGCACTGATCGACCAGAATCTCAGTGAAAATGAGGCGAGGAAGCAGGAACTGGCGGGCAGGCAGCGGAAGCTTGCTGATGAGGCAATGGACATCATCCTTTTGATCGAACGGGAATTTGACGCCATTGAGCGCAGATACAATAAGCTGATCGAGCAGAAGACTCTGTTTGCCAGCCGGGCAGCGGCAAGGATTCGGTACATCCTCATGGAAGGCGCACTGGAAGAAGATCCTACGGCGGTACTGGTCAGACTTTTGAACCAGAGCGGACGCAGTCCGGAGATTTTGGAAAAGCTCTCCGACCGGATGCGTTTGACAGAACCCTTCCGCACGGTCACCGGGCAGAGCCTGGCCCGCCGCAGGAATACGGAGAAAACAGCATTTTCCCCCCAGGCTGTGGCTCGGGATGCGGAACGGCAGGAGGAAGGGCTGGATGAATTTGTGCTGAAGCCCCTTTACACCAGACAGGAGATCGCCGAGTTCCGGAGAAAAAATGAACGGAACGGAGCATTTACAGTCACGGAGGATACCGTGCGTTCTCCGGAAGATCTGGAGAAATTATTTTTCGTATGGCAGGATGCGGTGGAGATCGCGGACGATGCAAAAAAGATTGAGATCGGGGAGGAGCTTGAGAACCGGGAAGGGTGCCGCTTCTCCGCACTGACGATTCGGGAGTGACGGGATCAGAGGCCATTACATTTAATATAGAAAGGAATCTTACAAATGATTACATATATGGAAGAGCTGTCTGCATCCGAGGCGGAAAATCTGAAAAAGACCATTTCCAGATTATTTCGCCAGACCTGTATTCTGCAGCTGCGGTATGACCCGGTCACGCTGGCGCCGAGGGATAATCCGGACTATGAAATATGCGTCCGCCACAGGCATTTTATTGAAAATTATCTTGCCGTGCTGGGGTGCGAGATGGAGCATGACCCGCAGGAGCACATTTTTCGGCTGAAGGGGGAAGGGGCGGAGACGGAAAAGTTCAGTCAGACCACCACCATGCTCATCCTGCTCGTGCGGATGATCTACCGGGACAAGATCCTGGGGGAGGGGCTGGGCGCAACGGTCACGAGCCTGGGGGAAATACGGGAATACGGAGCCAACACTGGGCTTCTGAACCGGAAGCTGACAGCCGCGGAGTGGCGGGAGGCGCTGTACCTGATGAGCAGGCACCAGATGATCGAGCTTCCGGCGGCGGTCCGGGACGTGAAGGATGAAACGCCGATCTATCTGTACAGCACCATCCTTCTCTACGTGAGCGCGGCGGATATGAATGAACTGATCGAAGAATACAGGGAGGAGGCAGACGATGAAGCAATCCAAGAAAATCTTCCGGCGGATGCTGATCAATAACTGGGG
>CAYQBE010000007.1:0-64978 GCA_964415625.1 uncultured Clostridium sp. | reverse complement strand
ATCTCCATCATGGTGTGGAAGGTGGTCTGCCTCTCGGCGGAGGTAGTCTCCTCCCCTGTTACGATACTGTCGGAAATGGTACAGATGGCAAGCGCGTTTTTTCCCGCTCTGGCAGCGGTCATATAAAGCCCTGCCGTCTCCATCTCCACTGCCAGGACGCCCATTTTGGCCCAGGTCATTGTGGAACCGGATTCATCATAGAACGCGTCGTGAGAATATACATTTCCCACCTCAAAATGAAGCCCCTCCCGTTTTTCCGCCTCTTTCACCGCTTTGCTCAGAAGCGAGTAAGAAGCGGTCGGCGCGAAGGTGCCGGGCAGACGGAACTGGTTCGCAAAGTTGGTATCGGTGCATGCTCCCATGGCAATGACGATATCCTTTACGTTCAGCTTTTCGGACATGGAACATGCGGTACCGATCCGGATAATATTTTCCACGTCATAGCCGTGGAACAGCTCATAGGAGTAGATCCCCATGGAGGGCATTCCCATGCCGCTGGCCATCACGGACACCTCTTTTCCCTGATAGGTTCCGGTAAAGCCGTACATGCCGCGCACCTGATTGACCATGCGGACGTTTTCCAGATAGGTATCTGCAATAAATTTCGCCCGGAGCGGATCGCCCGGCATCAGGACTGTCCTGGCAAAATCGCCTTTCTTTGCTTCAATATGCGGAGTAGGAATCATGAAACTCATTTTTATCACCTTTTTCACCTTTCGTTTCTTCTTTTTTATGGTACAATAGGTATTGCGCCAGAGCACAATATTGTAAAATTCACCACGGAGGTGTTTCATTTGGAAAATACGAATCCATATTATCCCAAACTCTATGACTGGCTTGCCGGTATTCCGACGTCTGAGATCGACAAGCTTGTAATAAGACAATTTGAAGCCGGTGAGACGCTTGTTTACAAGAACCGTCTTTTTGAGTATGTTTTTATTGTCCTGGACGGCATCTGCAATGTGATCAATCAGCTTGACAACGGGACTGAAGTGATCACCCTGCGGCTTTCCTGCGGAAACCTGATCGGCGTCTCTGAAATTGTTCTGGGCAGTATGCGCAATATCGCCTCCATAAAAGCCTGCACCAGGCTGCTCACTGCGGAACTGGAGACACAGACCTTTTGGCGCTGGCTAGAAAACTATCCTGGTTTTTCGAGATTTGTCCTGAAGGATCTTGTAACCCGCCTTCATTATACTGCTGATTTTTCCGCGAACTGCCAGTCAAGCGCTTCAAAAATCAATCTGGCAAAGTATTTTATGGACCGTTACAATTTTGAGGCCGCGTCCGCTTCTCCTGACAGCGGAGCTTCTGTCAAAATCCAGGAGACCCATGAAATGATCAGCAATTTTCTCGGGATTAACACACGTACTATAGAAAGACACATCCGCGCTCTGAAGGAGGAGGGCCTGATCAGTACGGCGAGAGGAAAGGTATCTATTTCTCCCTCGCAATACCAGGAGCTGCTACACTATGTAACTTCAAATCTGTAGAGATTATACCGAAAGGGCTGAGAAATAAATACGACATTTGGCGGAAAAAATTTTTCTTCTCTCCAAAAATCAGGTCTCATTTTTGTATGTTTTGCACAAAGAGCAGATTTCAGGAGCAGGATTACGGTTAGAAAAATCTCTGTGTGTAAGGCTGGATCTGCTCATCCAAAATTTCAGGAAAGGGAGTTGCTGCAATATGGACAGAAAAACAATCTTGATCATCGAAGACGATACGGACCTCCAGGACGGATTAAGCTTTTCCCTGCAGGCCGAAGGATATCAGACCAGGGCCGCGTCCACTGTTAAAGAGGGACTGCGGATCTTTCACGAGGAGGGGTGCGATCTGCTCCTGTTAGACTGCAACCTGCCGGACGGCAACGGATTTGACTTGTGCGCCCGGATCAAAAGGGAACGCGATATCCCCATTTTCATGCTCACCGCAAGGGACACGGAGATGGACGAGGTGAAGGCGCTGGAGACCGGCATGGATGATTTTATGAGCAAGCCCTTTTCCCTTGCGGTCCTGAAAGCAAGGATCAAAAAGCTGCTGCGCAGGGACATGCTGCAGGTTCCGCTTTCCTCCGGCGACATCCGGATCGACCGGAATACCTGTAAGGTCTATAAGAACCAGACGGAGGTTCACTGCAGCAGGACCGAATACCAGCTATTGCTGTATTTGATCGAGCATGCGGGCAATGTCCTGTCCAAGGAGCAGATCTTGGATTCGGTCTGGGACAGCCAGGGAAACTATGTGGACGAGAACACGGTTTCCGTGAACATCCGCAGGCTCCGGAGCAAGCTCGAGGATGACCCGAAGCATCCGAAGCACCTGGTCAATGTATATGGAATTGGATATATCTGGAAATAACTCCAACTGTACGGTTGGAGATGACTTGTGCAGATTGCGCAGGATATTTCCATGGAAGGAAGTGTAGAAAAATGACGGGAATCCTGGCAGGAATGCTGTTGATCACAGCAGGGATCGCGGCGGCGGAGTGTTTCCGGAGAAGAAGGATGTACCGGATGGTCAGCCGCATGCTGGAGCAGGTGCTCAACCGGGAGAGGATCCAGATCTCCGATATCCGGGAAGGCGGGCTGTCCGCCCTTGCCGGGAAAATGATCCGGGTGCAGGAAACTTTGGAATACGAGGTAGATCAGGCGCAGCAGGAAAAGGAACAGGTGAAGAGCCTGATCTCCAACATGTCCCATCAGCTGAAAACGCCGCTGAGCAATGTGGTCATGTACCGGGAGCTGCTGGAAACGGAACCGGAAGCGGAGCGGAGGGCGGATTTTCTGGAACGGATGCGGCTGCAGCTGGATAAGATCGACTGGATCCTGCAGTCTCTGTTCAAAATGGTGAAGCTGGAGCAGGACGTGATCCGGTTTGAGACGGAACCGGCATCCCTGAAGGAAACCCTTGTGAGCGCCCTCAGCAGCGTATATGAACAGGCGGAGAAAAAGGAGATCCGCATCGTGACGGAGCCGTTTCCGGACTGCCTGCTTGAGCACAATCCGAAATGGACCGCGGAGGTGTTTGTCAATATTTTAGAAAATGCTGTCAAGTATTCGGAGAACGGAAGCCAGATCGAGATCCAGGTCAGGCCGTTGGAATTGTTTACGGAGATCCGGTTTAAGGATCATGGGATTGGGATCCGGAAAGAAGAGCAAAACCGGATCTTCCAGCGCTTTTACCGGAGCCGGGATGTGGAGAACCGGGAAGGGTCAGGGATCGGCCTGTATCTGTCCCGAATGATCCTGGATAAGGAAAAGGGCTACATGACGGTCGCGTCGGAATACGGAAAGGGGAGCTGTATTTCCGTATTCTTACAAAACTGTCAGAATTGAGAGGGGTTTTTGTCAGTACAATGAAAGATTTGCCTGCTATGCTATCTATTAGGGACTGTAGGAAAATAATGTGCACAAGTGATTTCCATACAGTTCCTTATAACGGACGAAGCCCGAAGACAGCCGGATACAGGCTGACTTGCCGGTGGAAGTCCGCAAATCAGAAGAGCATTCTCGGAAACTCTTTGCATCCAGCCGCAAAGATGGGTGCAAGGGAGTTCCCGAGAGTGCTCCACAAAAAATGGGGTGACAAAAAATGGATGTATTGCAGGTAAATCATGTAAGCAAACAGTATGGAGAAAAAGAGAATGCGGTCCATGCATTGAGGGATGTTTCTTTCCGCATCGGACAGGGGGAATTTGCCGCCATTGTAGGGACTTCCGGCTCCGGAAAGTCCACGCTGCTGAATCTGATCGGCGGTCTGGATGTGCCCACCGAGGGTGAGATCGTCATAAGGAAGCACAATATCGCGGGCCTGAAACGAAAGGAGCTGACCATCTTCCGGCGGAGAAATATCGGATTTGTGTTCCAGAATTACAGTCTGATGCCGGTCCTCAACGTGTATGACAATGTGGCCCTCCCGGTGACCTTTGACAAGGGAAAATATGTGGACCACCCTTATATTGAAGGGCTGCTCCGGGAATTGGGGCTGTGGGAGAAGCGGAAGCGTTTTCCCAATGAGCTGTCCGGGGGACAGCAGCAGAGGGTGGCGATCGCCCGGGCGCTGGCGAACAAGCCGGCTCTCATCCTGGCCGACGAGCCCACCGGGAACCTGGACTCCAGGACCACCGTGGAGGTGATGGGGCTGCTGAAGAACAGCTGTAAAAAATACAACCAGACGATGATGATGGTCACGCACAATGAAAGCCTGGCTGTGAGCTGCGACCGGATCCTCCATATTGAGGACGGGAGGCTTTTGAACGAAAGGGAAGGTGAGTGACCATGAAAAACAGCATGCATATTTCCTTTTCTTATCTCCGGTATTACAAAAAGCAGACCTTGACGCTGCTGGCAGGCATCCTTCTGTCCACGGCCCTCCTGACCGGGATGGGCGGGCTCTTTGAAAGCGGGCGGCATGCCACCCGGGAGAACGCCAGGATGGAATATGGGGACTGGCATTACAGCACCAGGGGGGATGCGGAATGGTTTGAAGAATTTGAACAGGATCCTTCGGGAAGGGGGTATGATCTGGAAAAGGTGGGAGTGGAGACGGTCCGCAAGGCCATCGAGGAGCCTTTTTCCATCCAGTTCGTGTATGCGGATCCCGGGTATCTGGAGATGATGGGCCGGGACATGATCGAGGGCGTTTATCCCCGGCAGGAGCAGGAGATCGCCGCGGATGTCCAGACCCTGCGGAACCTGGGGGTGCCTGAGGAATTGGGAGCCCAGGTCGTCCTGGAAGGAGAAGCCTTTACCCTGTGCGGGATCGTAGAGGAAATGCCGGAGAAAATGCCGGAGCTTCTGGGGGATGCGCGGCAGGTATTCGTAAGCTCTGCGCTGGATTACGGGACAGACGGAACCTTTGTGTATTTCAAATTTGATGAAGGCCGGAATGTCTATGACCAGATGCAGGCATTTTGCAGGCGGTTTGGGATTTCCGATTCGGTCAGCAGGAACAACGGCCTGACCAGGTATGCAGGGGGAATGGCTCCGGTGAACGTCTGGGAAGTGGTCAGGACCGGCCTGGAGAACCCAGGAGCCGGACTGCCCTATATCTGGGGGAGCCTCAATGAAGAAGGGCAATTGACGGAATGTGTGATCCTTCTGGCGATCGCGTTTTTCGGCGCGTTTGTGATCTACAGCCTGTTCCAGATCTCCGTGATCCGCAGGATGTCCCAGTACAGTGTCATGCAGACCCTGGGGATGACCGACGCAGGCCAATTGGGAATCCTGTTCTGTGAGCTGGGCACCATCGGGCTGGCGGGATATCCGGCCGGGTGCCTGCTGGGAAATCTGGCGGGCGGGCTGATCTATCAGAAAATCGGCCGCATCTTTCTGCCGCAGGATCAGACCCGGCATGTGGGAGACGGACGGGCGGCAGAGGAGTTCTTAGCGGCCGGCCTTCCGGACGCGGGAGCGTATCAGGTGAGCTGGCGTATCTGCTTTGCAGGAGCGCTCTGCCTCGTTGCCGCCTTTCTGGTGATCAGCGTCATCTTTATTTGCCGGACGAGAAAAACAACCATCCGGCAGAGGCTGACAGGGGATCTGGTGAAGCGCCGTGATCCGAAGATCTACAGCATCCGGCGGGGCAGCCTGACCGGGATCCTGACCCGGAAGTTTATGCTTTCCCGAAAAGGGACGTTTGTGGGGATCCTGCTGTCGCTGTCCATAGGCAGCATCATTTTCCTGGGGGCATATTATGTTATGGAAAATACAAAGATCCATAACGAACTGACCTTTAAGGCGGATGACGGACTGGGCTCGGATATCCAGGTTTACATCCAGTCCGGCCAGTTGACAGACGTGATCCCCGAGAGCGCCGCCGAAGCCATGCGAAATCTGTCCGGGATCCGGGAATTTTATCCGGTCCGGTATCTCCTGGGTGAGCTTGCGCTGGGCAAAGGGACATTTTTGTGGCCGGAATATTTTGCGGAGACTGCGGATATCGAGGGATTCCTGCCGGATCCGGAGCTGATGGAAAAGTATAATGGGCTCGCCCTGCGGACCGGAGAGGACGATTATGCGCTGAAGGTGAATATTTACGGATATGACGATGCCATGCTGGAGAGCCTGAACGACTATCTTTTAGAAGGGGAGATCCGTCCGGATCAGATGCGCAAGGACAACAGCGTGATCCTGAAAACCCTGATGGACGGCCAGGGAAATTATGACGGCGTATGCGTGGAACCCGGAGACGCGGTCGATCTGACTACGGTCAGCAGTCCGGAGGTTCCTCAGGAAGCCCTGCGTTTCCAGGGGGAGAGCGGATGGTATCAGAGCACGTCCCTGCCGGTGGCGGCAGTGGTCAGCCGGCCGCTTGCCAAAGTAAATACTTATATCGGTGACGAGGGCACCACCGTGATCGACATCATCATGACCAACGAGCAGATGGAGCAGAATTTCGGGGTGAAAGACTATCAGACGATCAGCATTTCGGCGGATCCGGAAATCGGGGCGGAGGCGGTCTCCCCGGAGCTTGGGAAGCTGGCAAAAAATATCAGCAGATGTGTGGTGAAGGACTACAGTGAACAGATCCGTCAGCAGAACCTGTTCCTTTACCAGAAAATGTTCTTCTATTATGGGATCGCGGCGGTGCTGCTGGGGATCAGCCTGCTCCACATCATGAACAGCATGCAGTACCTGGTGGCGGCCAGGAAGCGGGAGTTCGGGATCCTGCGGGCCATGGGGATCACGGACGCGGGATTCAAAAGGATGCTGGCGAAGGAAGGACTTTGTTACGGGATCTATTCGGGGGTTACGGTTCTGGTCATTTACTTCGTGGTTCAAAAAATCTTATATTATTTTCTGACCCATGTATACCTCTATCTGCATCCGGGGGCATTTGTCTCAGGGGCGGCCCTGGGAGGAATCCTTCTGCTGAATGTCGGGATCTGCGTGGGGGTGACCCTGCTGTCCGGAAGGGCGGTTCTGAGGGAAGGGATCGTGGAGGAGATTCAGGAATAGCAATTGCTCTTTTCATGCTCACTCACACAAAAGCGACAGCAGCTGCCGGCTGAACGACAGCTGCCTGGTCAGGAGACTGAGAAGCTCTTCCTCCGATTCCAGGCAGCCGTTGTTCAGCCATTTTTGTAAGAAAGCGGTCAGCCCGGCGAGAAAAAATGTCTGGCAGTATTCATATTCTGACACGCTGCCGATGTCAGACTGGCGCATGAATTTCTGAAGCCGGATATCGGACTCCGGTAACAGGGCATAGTCAAAAATACCGGGCTTTCGCTGGCTGGAAAGATAGACCCGGTAAAAATCCTGATGTTCTTTCATAAATGAAAACAGATGCAGAAAACGTTCCCGGAGGCAGTATTCTTTTCCGGGCTTGGTAAAAATAATCTTAAAATAGCGATACATATCTGATTCTATACACTGCATCAATTCATAAATATCGTCATGATGCAGATAAAAAGTGGTGCGGTTGATATCTGCCAAAGAGCAGATTTCCCGGACCGTGATCTTTGACAGCTCTTTCTTTTTCAGCAATCCTAAAAAAATATCCCGGATGTTCCTTTCAGTCTGCTGGAAGCGCAGATTGTTTTTTGAATTCATAAACCGCTCCCTCTTCCCATTGTTCTTCTTCGATTGATTCAATCACAATATCCCATTAACTCAACACATGATGCTATATCGATGATTGTACTACAACCATGTCCCATTTACAATAGATATATCGAAACAAAATCATAGAACACTATCATTACGGAGGAAAAAAGAGATGAATAAAAATGAACAGATGCTGAAAAAAGGTTCTTTTCTGCAGCTGGCAGTGAACCTTTGCATTCCGACGATCATGATCATGCTGGTGATGGTCATTTACAACATGGCAGACACCTATTTTATAGGAAAGACAGGGGATCCCTGTAAGATCGCCGCGGTATCCTTATGCGGCCCGGTGTTCAGTATTTTATCAGGGCTGGGCACACTTTTGGGGAGCGGAGGCTGCACCGTGGTCTCCCTGTCCCTGGGAAAAAAAGAATATGATAAGATCAAAGCTTGTACCAGCCTGTGCTGTTATGGTTCATTGGCGATCGGACTGATTTTTTCAGCCGTGGTCCTCATGAATCTGACCGGCATCAGCAGCGCGATCGGGGCGAATGAAGATACACTGGAGTATACCTGTACTTATCTGAGGATCCTGGCTCTCGGCGGCCCTGTCATTTTGTTTGGAAATGTATTTAATAACCTGATCCGTGCGGATGGTTCCGCAAAGCAGTCCATGATCTCCAACGGTCTGGGAACTGTTGCTAATATCATTCTGGATCCGGTCCTGATCTTGGGATTTCGTATGGGAGTTGCCGGAGCCGCGGCTGCGACAGTCATTGGAAATGGGATCAGCTTCCTGTATCTGCTCTGGTATGTGACAAAAAAACAGAAGGCATTTTCGCTGGATATCCGGGATCTGTCGCTGAAAAAAGAGGCAGTCCTGCCCATCGTGACGCTGGGACTGCCATTGGCCTGCAGCACGATCATGATGAGCGTTTCCCATATGTTCATGAATCATATATTGGCCGGTTACGGCTCTGTTACCGTGGCGGCAAGCGGGGTGGCCGGAAAGGTCTCCATGGTCGTGTCCATGACTGCCATGGGGCTGTGTATGGGCCTGCAGCCCGCGATTTCCTATAACTGTGGGGCAGGAGATTATAAGCGGATGCATCAGATCATCCGGAACCTGGGAATCCTGACTGTCGTTGTGGGCAGCCTGATGACCGTCGGCTGCCTGATCGGAAAGAGCAGCCTGGTCGCAGCCTTTATCGAGCACGAGGACGTGATCAGGCTGGGAGAGAAGATGGTCGTCGCGTCCATGCTGATAGGTCCATTTTATGGGCTGTACCAGCTATGCACGACATTTCTGCAGTCCACAGGGAAAGCATCCTACGCGACGGTGGTGGCCCTGCTTGATAAAGGGATCATCTATCTGCCGGTCCTTTTCGGGCTGAATGCGTTATTTGGATTAAACGGCGTGATCTATACGGCCCCGCTTACGGATATGCTGTCTCTTCTGGCGGGGGCAGTCCTGTGTTTTCAGCAAAACAGCCTGCTATTGCAAGACTGGAAAGCATGAAGTCAACGCCGCAGATTGATACCTTGTTAAAAATACTTGCACCGTTGGGGTATACGCTTTCAATCACGCCGATTAAAAATAAGCAGTGAATAAAGTGCTAAAGTGCAGAAGTGAAAGGATTGGTTTTTCCAATCTTTTTCTTTTTTTGAGGAAATGGCATTATGCAATGTATCGGTGACAAATTAATCGTTGTGTAAGCCGTGGGAATCGCTTATAATAAATACATCAACCAGAGTCTGGAAAGGCGGGAAGGAGTACGGAATGGGGATGTATTTGAATCCGGGAAACAGCGGTTTTACGGGAATCCGGAATGATCTGTATGTAGATAAGAGCGGCCTGATCAGCCTGGTGAACGAAGCAATAGAGACGCCAAGACGACTGATTTGTGTCAGCCGCCCGAGACGTTTTGGAAAATCCTTTGCGGCTAAAATGCTGTGCGCCTACTATGACAGAAGCTGCGATTCATCTAAGCTGTTTGAAGATCTGTCGATTTCCACGGACGAAAAAATGAGGGATGGCTACCGGAAGCATTTGAACCAATATGATGTGATCTACCTTGATATGACAAATCTTATGGGAAAAGTTGAGGCAGAAAACATGCTTTCTTTTATACAGGACAGCGTGACGGAGGAACTTGTACTGGCATATCCGGGGCTTCGGACAGGGAATACATTTGACGAAACCCTGCTCCATGCGGTGGAACTGACGGGAAAAAAATTGATTATGATCATTGATGAATGGGATGCTCCGATCCGGGAGATACCGGACATACAGATGGAATATCTCAGATTCCTGCGTATGCTGTTCAAGAGCAGCGGCACCACGGACAAGATTTTTGCGGCTGCATATATGACCGGGATCCTGCCCATCAAAAAGGACGGTTCCCAATCTGCTATTTCGGATTTTAAGGAATATACAATTGTAAGCCCAAGGCAGTTCGCAGAGTATGTGGGCTTTACGGAAGCCGAAGTAAAGGAACTCTGCCGGAGACAGAATTGTGATTTTACTCTGATGAAGCAGTGGTATGACGGCTATACGCTGGAGGGGATACCGGTCTATAATCCGAATGCTGTTATGGAGGCCCTGCGCAACCGGGAATTTGCCTCCTACTGGACGGAAACCTCTGCCTCCAAAAGCCTGATGGAATATATCAGCCTGGACTATGACGGCATGTCAAAGACCAGCGCAAAGCTTTTGGGCGGAATTGCTGTCCCGGTAGATACCAATGGATTTGCCAACGACCTGGTGAATTTTCGGGATCGTGACGATGTGCTGACACTGCTGATCCACCTGGGTTATCTTGCATACGATAAGGCAACGGGAACGGCCTGCATTCCCAATGAGGAGATACGCCTGGAATTTGCCAGAACGGTCCGCATGGTGAAGCGGGATGATACGATACGTCGTGTAAAGGAGAGCGACCAGTTGATTTTGGATACCATTCATGGAAATGCAGAGGCGGTGGCTGCTCAGATTGAAAAGATCCATCGGGAGGAGACAGCCCATTTGTTTTACAGCGACGAGCAGGCTCTGCGCAGTGTTGTGAAGCTGGCATACTTTAGCTATAAGGATCATTACATTAAGCTTGAGGAATTACCGTCCGGCGATGGGTACGTGGATCTTGTGTATCTGCCTAAGAAATTTTCATCTGTCCCTGCATTGGTGATCGAACTGAAATGGAATCAGGCTGCCCGGGGCGCCATTGCACAAATCAGGGAAAGGCGATACCCGGAAGCATTGGCAGGATATGGCGGGGAGATCCTGTTGGTAGGGATCAGCTATGAGAAGGATGGAAAGAAGGGGGCGCGGAAACATAACTGTGTGATTGAAAGAATGAAAGTATCATGATAATTCTTCATAGTACAATCAGGAGGTGTGATCATGGCGAGACCGATTGGCATAGGGATGCAGGATTTTGAGAAAGTGATTGCAGAACATGTTTTTTACGTGGACAAAACGATGTTTATCAAAGAATGGTGGGAAAATAAGGACGATGTTACATTGATTACCCGTCCGCGCCGTTTTGGCAAGACTCTGACCATAGATATGCTGGAAAAGTTTTTTTCTCTGAAATATGCAGGACGCGGTGACATGTTTGATGGACTTGCCATATGGAAGGAAGAACGATATCAAAAAATCCAGGGAACATATCCTGTAATCAGCCTGTCATTTGCTTCCATAAAAGAGACATGTTACGAGAATACGCACAGGAAAATCTGTCATTTGCTGGAAAATTTATATTCAGACAATTCTTTTTTATTGGAGAGTGGAATTTTAACGTCATCGGAAAAAAATTTTTTTAAAAGAATTTCTGTCGATATGGGTGATGTAGAGGCGTCGCTTGCGCTGAATGAGTTATCAAAATACCTTTTCCGATATTATGGAAAGAAAGTCATCATCCTGTTAGATGAGTATGATACCCCAATGCAGGAAGCATATGTGAATGGTTATTGGGACAGATTGATGGAATTGATCCGGGGGATATTTAATTCGGCTTTTAAGACGAACCATTATCTGGAACGTGCGGTGATGACCGGCATTACCAGGGTGAGCAAGGAATCCATATTTTCCGATTTCAATAATCCGGAAGTCGTAACCGCGACTTCGGAAAAATATCAGGATTGTTTTGGATTTACGCAGCGGGAAGTGTCAGAAGCATTAAAAGAATATGGATTATCCGAGAAGGAAAGTGAAGTCACGGACTGGTATGACGGATTTACATTTGGAAAAAGGAGAGACATTTATAATCCATGGTCTATTATCAATTTTTTAGATAAAAAAATTTTTTCTGCATATTGGGTGAACTCAAGCAGTAATAGCCTGGCTGGAAAGCTGATTCGGGAAGGTACACCGGAAATAAAGATGGATATGGAAGCATTGCTGAGAGGAAAGAATCTTTGTGTCGAGATTGACGAAGAGATTGTTTTCAGTCAGCTGGACGAAGATGAAAGCGCTATTTGGAGCCTGTTTCTTGCAAGCGGATATCTCAAAGTGGAGAATCACAAGATGGATGAGGAATGGGGAATTGAGCAATATGAGTTATCCCTGACAAATAAAGAAGTACGCATCATGTTTCGGAATATGATAAAAGGATGGTTTCGAAAATCCGTTTCTGCATATAACGCATTTGTCAAAGCATTGTTGAGCGCAGATTTGAAGGGAATGAATGCTTATATGAACAAGGTGGCGCTTAATACCATCAGTTATTTTGATACGGGAAAGAAGCCGTCAAAAGAGGCAGAACCTGAACGCTTTTATCATGGCTTTGTGCTTGGACTGGTTGTAGATTTGGCAGACCGCTATACAGTAGTCTCGAACCGGGAAAGCGGCTATGGGCGTTATGATGTTATATTGGAACCGATCCATGGGGAAGATGACGCTGTAATCCTGGAGTTTAAAGTGTACGATCCTGAAGGCGAGCAGACGATTGAGGATACGGTAAAAGAGGCGTTGGCACAGATTGAAAAGATGAAGTATGCGGCCGTGCTTGAGGCAAAAGGAATTTCTCCGGAACGGATTCGAAAATATGGATTCGCATTTGAAGGAAAAAGGGTTTTGATTGGATGACAATGATTTCTTATCTAATCTGGCGCGGGTTCGGGTAAGAGGCCGCCCGCATTGACGGGGCGTCGGAGTTTCGGATCTTCCGTTCCATTGTCCTGCCGCTGAGCAAGCCGATCATGGCGACAGTCGGCCTTTTGACCGCGCTGACCTACTGGAACGACTGGACGAACGGGCTGTATTACATCTCAAAACGTGAGGGGGCGGAGCTTTATACGATCCAGAATATTTTGAATAATATTAATGAGAACATACAGACTCTGATGCAGAGCGCGTCGTCCTCGAACATGGTTACCGGAAGTGTCGCGGATCTGCCGTCAACGACGGTGCGTATGGCGATTGCCGTGGTAGGAATCCTTCCGGTCGTGATAGCCTATCCTTTCTTCCAGAAATATTTTGTGAAAGGGATTACTCTGGGCGGCGTAAAAGAATGACGAATTTATGTTTAATTTCGCCAATCTATGTATATACAGATAAAACGTAGAGTGGTAAAATGCAGTGTATAGAGAACGCTGTGGGAAGCAGTAGATATACACCGGTGTCTCAGACAGTAAAAGAATAAATATCAGAAGATATTATTTTGCCGGGAAGCGTGGGATCGATCTGGAGATCCTGCCCTTCCCGGTTTTTTTCTACAGAACAGAAATGTTGATTTCCAGATTTCTAAAAAGGAGAGGCCGGAAAATTTCCAAAGAAAGCGAGGAAAAAACATGAGACAATATGAAGTATATGAGATTCAAGTAAAAGGTCAGGAACCGGAGGACTCCCATGTGGACGTGGACATCACCGGTTTATTTGAAATGAACGGAAAGCAGACGGAAGTGAAAGGCTTCTACGCAGGGGAGGGCACGTGGATGGTACGCTTCTGCCCCCAGGAAACCGGAATCTGCCGGTATCAGATCACCGGAACCGACGGGGCAGGCGAAAAAATGGAACTGACAGGCCGCATGGAATGTGAACCTGCGGCAGCAGGAAGGCATGGGATCGTAAGGCCGGACGGGACACATTTCCGGTATGCGGACGGAACCTGGTTCTATCCCTTCGGAACGACGGTATATGCCCTTTCCCATCAGGAGGATTCTCTGGTGGAGCAGACATTTGATACATTGGCGCGCGCACCCTTTAATAAGCTTCGGATGTGCGTCTTCCCAAAGCATTATGATTACAATGAAAATGAGCCGCCCTGTTACGCATTTCAAAAGACGGACGGAAAATGGGATGTCAACAGGCCGGATCCTGGATTCTGGAGCCGTCTGGAATCCCACATCGTCCGTCTGGACCGCCTGGGGATCCAGTGCGACCTGATCCTGTTCCACCCGTATGACTGCTGGGGATTTTCAAAATTCACCAGGGAAGAGGCTTGTGTTTATCTGGACTATGTTACCAGGCGCCTGAGCGCCTATCCGAATATCTGGTGGAGCCTGGCCAATGAATACGATCTCTTAGAGTACGAGATGGCAGACTGGGAATGCTTTGCAGAATTTCTCCATGAAAACGACCCCTACGGCCATATGCTGAGCAATCATCAGATCGTGCGGCCATGGGATTTCACAAATCCGTATACCACCCATATCTGCCACCAGACCTCGGATCTGGAGTTTTTAAGCGGCCAGATCAAGAAATACCAGAAGCCCCTGATGGTAGACGAATGCTGCTATGAAGGAAATATTCCGATGAATTGGGGAAATATCACCGGATTTGAACTGGTGCACCGGTTCTGGACGGTCTGCATGCAGGGCGGATATTGTACCCATGGCGAAACCTTCCTGAACCAGGAACAAGTATTGTGGTGGAGCAAAGGGGGAAAACTGGTGGGAGAGAGCCCTGCAAGGATCGGATTTTTAAGGGAGATATTAGAAGCCCTGCCCGGACCCCTTGTATTTTCCGGGAAAGACTATACGGAGGAAGCATTTGAAGAGCTGAAACAGACGGTTCCGGAGGAGCAGAAACAAGAGCGCTTTGTACGCCTGATGCTGAGCCTGCCCTGGGAAGAGGCAAAAGGAATGCTGAATGCAGGCAGGGAATGCGGTGGAAACTGCGGGGATGAGGTTTACATGAAATATTATGGAAGGCGCTGTACCTGTCAGGGAAGGCTGGAACTGCCGGAGGACTGCCGCTATGATGTGGAAGTGATCGACATCTGGCAGATGACCAGGAAAACGGTTCTGGAAAATGTGACAGGAACCGTGGAGATTCCGCTCCCCGGAAAAGAGGGAATCGCGGTCATGGCAAGGAAGCGGTTATCAGGAACTGCTGATCAATAACCTCAACAGTTCCTGAGAAGACGACAGGAAACCCGATGTGCAGGGAGATTTTGAGAAGAAAGAAGGAGATAATCATGGAAAAGTATTTGGATAAACATTTACCGGCAAAGGAGCGGGCAATGGATCTGCTGGGCCGGATGAGCCTGGAAGAGAAGATGGCGCAGATGACGGGGATATTTGCCGTTCCGGGAAAAGAAGAACAAATGAAGAAGTTTTTACAGCATGGGATCGGCCAGGTAAGTACCCTGGAATTTCGAAACTGTGAGTCCATAGAGGAGGCTGCACAGTGGCAGAGGACGCTGCAGGAGATCGTGATGGAAAGCAGCGAGCACCACATCCCGGCAGTATTCCATATGGAAGGCCTGTGCGGGGCATTTATCCAGGATATGACGGCGTTTCCCTCCGGGGTGAACCGGGGCTCTGCCTTTGACCCGGAACTGGAGCAGCGGATCGGAGAGACCGTATCCAGACAGGAGGCGGCTTTCGGCATTACCCAGGTTCTGGCGCCGGTGCTGGACATTTCCAGAGATTCCAGGATGGGGCGCCAGTCCGAGCCATATGGGGAAGACCCCACGCTTGCCGCGGCGCTGGGAACCGCGTTTACCAAAGGGATCCAGGAGACGGAGACGGCAGGAAGGCATCCGGAATCCGTGGCAAAGCATTTTCTGGGATTCCACAATTCCCAGGGAGGGATCCATGGGGCAAATGTTGACGCGGGGGACCGCCTGCTGTCCGAAATCTACGGAAAGCCCTTCCAGGCGGCCATCCGGGACGCCCATCTTCGGGGAGTGATGCCCTGCTACTGTTCCATCGGGGGTCTGCCCATCCATGCGTCAAAGCAGTATCTGACAGACCTGCTCCGCACGGAAATGGGATTTGACGGCGTGGTGGTTTCGGATTACGGCGCAGTGGAAAATGTACATCAGGTGCAGCATGTCGGCGAATCCAAGGGGGAAGCCGGATTGCGCTGCATGAAGGCCGGGATGGATGTGGAGCTTCCCATGCCATCCTGCTACAGCGAGGAGCTTAAGAAATATTTTGCAGAAGGGAAGGAAGATACGGCAGTACTGGACAGAGCGGTTCTGCGGATCCTGGAAGCAAAATTCCGTATGGGGCTTTTTGAGAATCCCTATGCCCTGACAGGGGAAGCATTGAAGAAGGCCGTGCATCAGGCAGGAGATGATGAGGTTTCGAAACAGGCGGCGCAGGAGTCCCTGATCCTTTTGAAAAACAAAGGGGCGCTGCCGCTGACCGGAAAAGAAAAGACGATCGCGGTGATCGGGCCTCATGCCGGAAACGCCCGTTATTATTTTGGAGGCTATACCCATCTGTCCATGGTAGAGGCTGTCCATGCGGCGGCCAATTCCATGGCGGGAGTCGGCGCAGGCGGAAATACGGCAGGCATTCAGATGGAGCGGGTTCCGGGAACCAATGTGCAGGCCGACGAGACGGAAGAATTTCATCAGGTGCTGAAACAATTACATCCCGGGTGCAGGAATCTGGTGGAAGTATTAGAAGCAGAGCTGCCGGAAACAAGGATCCTCTATGCGGCAGGATATCCCAAGGCCGGGGCGGATACGTCTGGATTTGGGGAAGCGCTTGCAGCCGTTTCGGAAGCTGACGCGGTGATTCTGACCCTGGGCGGAAAAAATGGTTCCGGTTCCGTGGCGACCATGGGCGAAGGGGTGGACGGAACCGATATCAACCTTCCTGCCTGCCAGGACGCGTTTATCCGGGAGGCAAAGAAATATGGGAAGCCGATGATCGGGGTGCATTTTGACGGAAGGCCCATCTCCAGCGATACGGCGGACGGGCTTTTAGACGCGGTCATCGAAGCGTGGACCCCGGCGGTATTCGGCGCGGAAGCAGTCGTAAATGTACTGACAGGAAAGTATAATCCTTCCGGGAAGCTTCCCCTCTCAGTGGCACGGTCCGCAGGACAGATCCCGATCTATTATAATCATCCCAACGGCTCCGCATGGCATCAGGGCGCCAGCATCGGATTCCAGGATTATGTAGACATGTCCCATATGCCCCGCTATTTCTTCGGGCATGGACTGAGCTATACTACATTTTTATATGAGGATCTGGTATTGGAGAAAAAGCAGGTGAATCCGGCGGAAGACCTGCGGATTTCCCTGACCGTCCAAAATACCGGGGAGGTGTCCGGTACGGAGGTCGTGCAGTTATACCTGAGGGATGAGAAAGCTTCCATGACCCGTCCGGTCAAGGAACTGCAGGGATTTGCAAGGGTGGAGCTTGCGCCGGGAGAGAAAAAAAAGGTGGAATTTACCGTCAGCCCCAGCCAGACGGCATTTCTGGATGAGGACATGCGCTGGAAGATCGAGAAGGGTGAGATCAAAATCTTAGTCGGCGCCTCCTCGGAGGACATCCGGCTGGAGGATGCGTTTGAGATCAGCCGGGATCTCTGGATCGAGGGCAGGGAGCGCAGGTTTTATGCGGATGCGGCGGTATGCGGTCTGGATGAAAGGTAAAGATGCAGCGGCAGATTGCCCTTTTTAAGATTTTGGAGAGTGGGTGATAAAAATATGGGATATCAGGAAGGAATGGACGATTTGGAAGAATATCCGGTGGGGATCCGTATCCGGATCCTGGCGGCGCAGGTGAACGCGGCAGCGGATCTGACCACCTGGTGCTTTGTGTCGGAAGGAAAACTGATCTACTCTACCAGCGTACAGGAGAATGAATTTCTTGCCTTTTTCCAGTTGGGAGACTATATGGATTTTATCAATCAGAAGGAGGGCGGCTGGGACCGCCCGGTGATCTTAAGCGACCCGGTGGGGCTGGTCTGGCTGGCGGAGCATGCCTATGAGGAGGGCCGTGTGTCCATGCTGATCGTGATCGGACCCATGTTTTTGAGCAGGACTTCCATGAAGCATATCGAGTCATCCCTGCGGAGCAAGGTCACCTCGGTCCACATGCAGCGGCAGATGATGCGGACCATGGCAGCCGTTCCGGTCATCTCCGTGTCATCTCTGTACCAGTATGGAAAAATGCTGCATTTTACGTTGACCTCCCGGCGGATCCAATCCTCGGGGTTCGTATTTCAGAATGACAGGACAGCGGAGCTTGTGCAGGAGGACGGCGTGGATCCTGAAATTTCGGTTCATGATTCCGACCGAACCGCGAAAGCGGAAAAGCTGATCCTCCAGGCAGTGACCGACGGCAATCTGAAATATAAAGAGATCATAGAGCGGGAAACGGCCACCAACGCAGACCTGATCTCCAATACGGGGAATCCCCTGCGGGACGGGAAAAATTCTGTCCTGATCTTTACCGCGCTGTGCAGCCGGGCGGCGGTGGACGGCGGGCTGGCGCTTAAGACGGCAAAGGAAATGGAGCTGCGTTACTTTTCGGAGATTGAAGCCTGCCAGACCCTGACGAAGCTGAAAAATGTGAAAAGCGGCATGGTAGACGAATATGTAAAAAAGGTCAGAGAAAGCAAGGAGAATCCTCTGATCTCTAAAGCGATCCAGGAGTGCTGCGATTATATCCGGGCCAATGTTCAGCAGCCCCTTGATGTGGAGAATATCGCACAGAGGATGGGCTATACCACGTACTATTTCACCAAAAAATTTTACAGGGAAATGGGGATCAAGGCGACAGACTACATCAAGCAGGCCAGGATTGAATATGCCAAGATCGCGCTGATTACAACGAAGAAGAGCATCCAGGATATCAGCGATTACCTGCAGTTCGGGACCAGAAATTATTTCAGCAAGGTGTTCCATGAGATCGTCGGCATGACGCCTGCCGCTTATCGGGAAAAGGTCGGAAAGGACGGGGAATAAATTGAGATTAAAAGAAAATATAAATCCGGTGGAGTTTTTGAAGCAGATCAAAAACTGTAAAGAAGACGTATTTTTAGAAACAGAAGAGGACGATGCCCTGAACCTGAAATCGGTTTTGTCGCAGTATGTGTTCATTGTCTTGGCGGGGCAGGAGGAGCTGATGAAAAACGCAAGGGTGGTATGCAGGGGCGAGAAGGACTATCAGGTGCTCTCGGAGTATCTGTCCGCATAAGAAGATACCGCCTTCGGCAGCTGAAGGAAAGGAGAGGCCGGTTATGATATATGCGTCAGGATTGAACTATGGGGAAAAGCAGGAAGAAATGCTGGAAATGGATCAGATGAAATATCCGTATGCATGCTATTACCGCACAATGGATAGCAGATTTGAATCTACGGTTTCCTGGCACTGGCATAAGTCGATCGAAATAGATTACATCATGCAGGGAGAGCTGGTTCTGACGACGCCGGATCAGGTGCTGACGCTGCGTAAAGGGGATATCTGTTTTATTAATTCCGGCGTGCTGCATTCCTTCGGTACCAGCCCGCAATCCGATGAATGCAGCCTTTACGAGCATTTATTCCGTACTTCCTTTATATCAGGCATGCACAACAGCCAGATCGAGCAGAAGTATATCCTGCCGATCCTGGGAAACAGCGCCGTTACAGTTTGCCATTTTCCAAATGGAACCCCTTCCAATACCGCCATGACGCCGATTTATCTGCATATCGTGGAGCTGGATCGGGAGCAGCCCTTCGGATATGAATTTGCTGTCCGGGAAGAGCTTTCCAGATTATGGTGCATCATTTTTCAGGAAACCCGTTCCCTGCATGGCGGCGTCAGACAAAAGGAAAGCGCGGACAGCAGGCGCGTCAGGGAAATGCTCCAATATATCCATGAGCATTACGCGGAGCCGGTCAGCCTCGGCGATATCGCCGGCGCCGTGGGTGTCAGCCGCCAGGAATGTATGCGCTGTTTCAGAAAATATCTTCGGGTGTCGCCTGTTTCTTATCTGTCCGAATACCGGGTTCGGATGGCGGCCGGACAATTGCTGCATACGGATCAGAGCATCATCACCATCAGCGAAAACTGCGGCTTCAGCTCCAACAGCTATTTTTCCAAGGTATTTCACCAAACCATGGGCTGTACTCCAAAAGAATACCGGCAGATACAAGAGGAAGGGACTGCCGGGAAATAGCGGTATGACCGCAAGATATTGCTGTGATTTATCACATTGTATAACAATATCTTGTGGGAAACCTGCATTTCCCGACAGCCCCATTTATTACAGAACGCTAATTTATCAATTACAGCGAGTATTCCCGCAGGATCTCCTCTGCTTTGTCAAGCTGCTGCGGTGTGATCCTTGTTTCGAATTTTTTCGAGACCTCCCGCAGGGAATAGTAAAAATACCGCTCCGGAATGGTGGCCATGGTGAGGACTCCTTCCAGCCTGGAAGCGATCTCCGGGTTGTCCAGCAGCTCCCGTACGGTAGAATCTATGCTGTAAGTCTTCCGCAGGGACTGAGACAGCCGGTAGGATATCCGGTAGGTTCCCGCCGCCAGGTGGCAGATGCCGTCCCGGACATCGGCGAACATCGGATTTTCCCTGTCCAGGAATACCTCCGGCGGCGCCAGAGGCAGCATTAGTTCGGCGCTGCAACCGAAGGGAACGGTGACCTGCAGGCTCACATGCTCGTGGTCGTCAAGTTCCCAGCCGCAGGCATAGGTTCCGGAGGGGGAATCATAGGATGCGGACACACTTCCAAGCTCCAGATTCAGCGCAGGGGCAAACTCTGCTTTACAAAATCCGGGCGCGTCTTCCGCACTGCGGATGCCGGCCGCGCGGCGGAACATCCACTCCAGGACGGAGCCGTAGGAATAGTGGTTCATACTGTTCATGCCGATGCCGGAAATGGTTCCGTCCTCCAGAAGGCTGTTCCAGCGTTCCCAGATCGTGGTGGCGCCTAACTTTACCTCATACAGCCATCCGGGATATTCCTCGTTCAGCAGAAGGTGGTAGGCCAGATCATCCATTCCGTACTCGGACAGCACGTTGTTGAGGAGCGGCGTGCCTACAAACCCGGTCTTTAATTTGAACTCACTGTCTGCGAACAGCTTTTTCAGCATGCTGACCGTAAGCTCTTCATTAGAGGACAGGTGGTATTTCAGAGTCAGGATCAGCGCGGTCTGGGTCTTGATGCAGCATCGGCCCGTACTGCTGTAAAAGTCCTTCCGGATGATGTCAAACTGTTCCTCGGACAACTGGCGATACCGTTCCTCGTCCTCCTTCCGGCCCAGAACCCCGGCGGACTTCGCGACGATCCCTGCGCTTACGGCATAGTACAGGTTGGCAATGAACTCTTCATCGGTGGCGCCCAGGACCTGCTCCGCTCCGGCCTGGGGATTGTCCAGCGCCAGCCAGTCCCCATAATGGAACACGTTGCGCCAGCTGTGGTCGCTGCCGTCCACCCTGCGGATGTATTCCACCCAGCTTTTCATGCTTTCAAACTGGTCTTCCAGAATGCTCTTGTCTCCATGGAACAGGTACAGGTTCCACGGGATGATGCAGCAGGAATCGCCCCATACGCAGGCAGTGGTCTCCACGCCGCAGGAGGGCACCACGTCCGGCACCTTTCCGCCGAGGGGAACCTGCTCTTTCGCCATATCATAGAGGTATTTCCGGTAAAACGCATAGGTGTCCGCAAGATACATGGCCGTAGGGGAGAATACCTGGGCATCCCCGGTCCAGCCCATGCGCTCGTCCCTCTGGGGACAGTCTGTGGGGACGTCCAGGAAATTGCTCTTCATCCCCCAGCGGACATTCTGGATCAGCCGGTTGACCAGAGGGTGTCCGGTGGTGATCTCCCCGGTCCACTCCATATCGCTGTACAGCGCCATTCCGAGGAAATCCTCTTTTTTCAGGCTGCTGACTCCCTGGATCTTTACATAACGGTAGCCGTAAAATGTAAAATGCGGCCGGATGATCTGCTCGCTGCCGTCGCAGGTATAGAAATATTCTGACTTGGCGGAGCGCAGATTTTCATTGTAAAAATTGCCCTGCTGCAGGATCTCCCCGGTCTGGATATGGATCACGGTTCCTGCCGGCTCCCGGACGCGCAGGGAAAAGATCCCGGTAAATTCCTGCCCCATATCGAAGACCGTTTCTCCGGCGGGCGTATGGATCAGCTCCGCGGGAGAGAAGGTCTCATGTATGGTTACAGGAAGGCTTAAGCGCTCCGTCAGTTCCCCCTTCGGCGGATCGCAGAGTACGGCGTTTTCCGCCGGAAGCTCCGGCAGGGTGTCGTCCCGGTGTTCTCCGTCATAGAGGTTGGAGAAGGTGATCTTACTCCGCTTCACGGTCCAACTCTCGTCCGTTCCGATGACTTCTTCCGTGCCGTCTTCATAGGACAGGCGAAGCTCGGCGGTCAGCTTCCAGGAGTCCCCGTAGAAGCCCTTCTCTTCCAATGCGGTGAAACCGAAACGGGCCTTGTACCATCCGTTTCCCAGCAGGATGCGGAGAGTCCCCGCCTGACTGAGAAGCCCGGTCACATCGAAGGTCTGATACTGTACCCACTCATGGTAATCATTGCTGTAGGGGGTCAGGTATTCCTCACCGACGCGGGTTTCTTCGGCGGAGCCTTCCGCACGGTAACAGGCTTCATAGAGTCCCAGGCCGCAGATGTAGAGCCTTGCGGAAGCAACCTTTTTGGACGGCTGGATCTCCTTTTCAAAATAAGGATGCCGGGGCTCGCTGTTATCGCAGGAAATCCATTTCCCAATCCAAGGCTCCTGCATTTTGGCGGTTTCAAACCATTGAACGTCACTCACGGCCGTTTCGTCCAGGTCGCTTTTTACAGAGACCGTCCAATAATACCGGGTGCGCGGAGCAAGGGTCAGGGAGACAGAAAAGGCAAGCGCGCTGGCCTCCGGATCGAATCCGGAATCGAACAGGATCTGCCGCATTCCCTGGTCGGCGGCAACCAGGATCCTGGCGGAAGCCTGCCTGCTCCCTTTCGCGTCTCTGACCTTCCAGGAAAATACGGTCCGTTTCATTTGAAATCCTAGGGGATTGGTGAGATGGTTGACTTTTGTATCATAAATCTGCATATTATTTTCCTCCGTTTCCTATCGATGATCTGATCGCTGTTGTTATATGTTACACCCCGACCAATCACCACGCTGATTGGTCGGGAGGATGCACATAAAAGCTGTTTCCCTATCATAGATTTTGCGCGTCGGGAAGTCTAGCCATATGTGAACATGAAATTGTAAAATATGAACAAGAATGGCTGGAGAGTACAACAACATGAATTTGTGTACATTTTCGCCAAAGATTAGCTGTGAGAAAAAGAAGGAAGCTATATAATCGGAACATAATTATAGAAGATCAGGAGGAGAGAGCATGATAACAGCAGAGAAAAAGGAAGCATTTCAGGTAGAGGAAATATTGGAACAGATGACCCTGGAGGAGAAAGCGCAGATGTGTTCCGGGCGGGATTTCTGGAAGACCCAGGACGTAGAGCGGCTGGGCATCCCCTCCGTGATGATGTGCGATGGACCCAACGGCCTGAGAAAACAGCTTGGGGAGGGGGACCATCTCGGGATCAATGAGAGCATTGAGACGGTCTGCTATCCCACGGCTTCGGCCATGGCCTCGTCCTTTGACCGGGCGCTTCTGCGGGAGCTGGGAGAGGAGCTTGGCCGGGAATGCCAGGCGGAACAGGTGGGCATGCTGCTGGGACCCGGAGTCAATATGAAACGCAGCCCTCTGTGCGGGAGGAATTTTGAATATTACAGCGAAGACCCGTATCTGGCGGGACAGCTTGCGGCATCCTACATCCAGGGCCTGCAGGGACAAGGCGTGGCAGCCTGCGTGAAGCATTTTGCGGCAAATAACCAGGAGACGAGAAGGATGTCCGGTTCCTCGGAGGTGGACGAACGGACGCTGCATGAGATTTATCTCCCGGCTTTCGAGACCGCGGTCCGGGAAGGAAAAACAAGAGGGCTGATGTGCGCGTACAATGCGCTGAATGGGACATTTTGCGCGGAAAACCGGGAGCTGCTGACGGACATCCTCAGAAAAGAATGGGGATATGAAGGCTTTGTGGTGACAGACTGGGGCGCGGTCAAGGATCGTGTGAAGGGGCTGGAATCCGGAGTAGATCTGGAGATGCCGGGAAGCACTGTAGGGAAAACGGAGGGGATCCTCCAGGCGGTGGAAGCCGGGCTTTTGAAGGAAGAGGAGCTGGACACGGCGGTCCGGAATGTCCTGAAATTTGTGAAGGATTCTGTGGAAAACCAGCAGGAGGGGGCCGCATTTGATCGGGAGGCTGCCCATACAAGATCAGGAGACTTTGCCGGAGAGTGCGCCGTGCTCCTGAAAAACGAATCTGTCCTGCCCCTGTCTAAAAACCAGAAAGTCGCATTTATCGGGGAATTTGCGAAAAATCCCAGATACCAGGGGGCGGGCAGCAGCCATATCCATGTGGAGCACCCTGTATCTGCAATGGAATGTGTGGAAGGACTTCCGGTCGTCTATGCCCAGGGGTATGCCTTGTCGGGCGAAGCCTGCCCGTCATGCGGGACAAGCGGCAGTTCTTTTGCAGAAAAGGAAACAGCAGCGGAAGCATTGATCCGGGAGGCAGTCGCCGCGGCGAAGGACGCGGAGGCAGCAGTGATCTTTGCGGGACTGCCGGAAAGCTACGAGACAGAGGGCTGTGACCGGGAGGATATCCGGATGCCGGAGAACCAGAACCGGCTCATTTCCGAAGTCGCGAAGGTTCAGAAGAATACCGTCGTGGTGCTCCACGGAGGCTCCTGCATGGCGCTGCCCTGGCGGGATGAGGCCGGGGCGATCCTGTGCATGCACTTGGGAGGCGACCAGGTGGGAAGGGCAGCAGTGGAGCTCTTGTATGGAGATGTGAACCCCTCCGGGAAGCTGGCGGAGACGTGGCCTATGAAGGTGGAGGATAACCCGTCCTGGCTGAACTTCCCCGGAGAAAACGGCGTTGTGGAATACCGGGAAGGGATCTACATCGGATACCGATATTATGACAAAAAGGCCATGGAGGTGCAGTTCCCCTTCGGCTACGGGCTGTCCTATACGGAGTTTGAGTACCGGGATCTGAAGCTGGACCGGGATTCCATGACAGAGAAGGATCAGGTTACCGTGTCCTTCCGTGTAAAAAATACAGGAAGCCGGTTCGGAAAAGAGATCGTGCAGCTTTACACCCGTGTGAAGGACAGCGCGGTGCGGCGTCCAATCCGGGAACTGAAAGGCTTTGAGAAGATCGCCCTGGAGCCGGGGGAGGAAAAGGAAGTCCGGTTCGTGCTGGACGCAAAGGCATTTTCCTATTATGAGCCGAAGATTCATGACTGGTTTGCGGAGCGCGGGGAGGTTGTGATCGAGGCCGGCGCTTCCAGCAGGGATATCCGGCTGTCAGCAGAACTCAAGATGGACTCCGGAATGGAACTGCCCATGACGGTGACCCGGCTCACCACCATCGGGGAACTGATGAACTGCACAAAAGGCAGGGAATTTGTACAGAATTTCATGGGCCGCATGGGGATGGGAAAAAAGAACCCGGGAGAGGAACAGACGGACAGCACACCGGGCAGTGAGACGTCCGGGGAGCGGGAAGCCAAAAACAAACAGACGGACGACGCCATGGGGGCAGGAGGCGAGAAGATGCGCATGCAGATGATGTTTGAGATGCCGCTGAACGCCCTGGTCACTTATGGGATCATGGAGGACGCGGCCCTGGAAGCGATCATTGTGGATATGAACGCATCATAATCTATAAGCCCACATCTTTGTATCTGGCCGGGCGGAAAGCTGAGCGGAGAAAGCCCGGCCCAGGAGTGAACAGTAACCGGTTTTTTTGCATTTTCCTAAAACAATGAAATTTTTTCTTGTATTCTTCAGCAGCAGTGTGTTAGAATATAGAAAAGCATATTTTTCTTTAAGTTCATTTATATCGGAACAGCCGTTTCCGCTATATCTATGACAGTTCACAAGGGGTTCTATCCCCTGTCCTTTCAGAAAATTCGTGCTTTTATCCAGATAAGCGGGAGTTTTTCTGAACAGGGATCGGAAAATCTCCTGAAAAAACAGAATAAAGGAGGTTTTCTATGGCGCAGACGAACAAAGAAAACAGCACGATCTACTGGCATCCTGCATTTTATGCGGGCATTCAGATTGAACTGCAGGATGATGCAGACAATCTGGAATTTGAAAGCGAACATCTGCTGAGCAAAAAGCCCATGCAGATCGATGTCATGATCATCAAAAAAGAAAGTGACCGGCCCGTAAAGAAGAACATCGGGAGATTTTTCAGAAAAAGAAATATACTGGAATATAAATCTCCGGACGACTCCCTGTCCGTGGACGATTTTTATAAGGTATACGGATATACCTGCTTTTACAAATCGGATGGGGCCACTGTAGATGGAATCCCTCTGGAAGATCTCACGATCACCCTCGTATCCGAAAGCTATCCTCGGGAGCTGGTCAGGCATCTGCGGGAATCGAGAGGATTTAAGGTGGAGCAGGTGGAGGAAGGGATCTATTCCATCAAAGGGGACAAGATCCCAATTCAGCTTCTTGTCACCAGGCAGTTGTCCCGAAAGGAAAATCTATGGCTGAGAAGCCTTACAAATAAGCTGGATACACGGGAAAATGCGGAGCTGCTGATCGAAGATTACATAGGGCATCAGAAAAATAACTTGCACAAGGCGGTCATGGAGACAATCATGCGTGCAAATCAGAAATGGGAATTGCCCGCATTTAAAATCTGCTTCGCAGATGGCGGGCAAGCAGGTAATCAATTTGCTGCGCAAATTGGTTACAAGATTTGAGGAGGTAAATGGTGTGAGTGATATTATTATGGAAATCGTCCAGGAAAAATTTGACCGGAAGCTGAAAGAGGAATTAGATAAGGAAATCAAAATAAGAGAAAAGAAACTGGAAAAGGAACTGGAAAAGAAACTGGAAAAGGAGCTGGAAAAGAAACTGGAAAAGAAAATCAAAAAAGAAGCGGAAAGTGAAAAGCTGACTGAACGCATCACCATGGTCTGGAAAAAATGTGCCAAAAATAAACCGCTCCCGGTTATTGCCGATGAGATGGAGACCAAACCGGAGGAGGTTCTTCCAATCTATACTCTCATCACAGAGAATCCCGGAAAAACCGTGGACGAGATTTACGCGTTATTTGTCGGATCATGATCATCCGTGCATTTCCCAAAGCCACAGGGATTTTTGAAAAATGAACTTGCCGGACTTTGCCGGTAAAGAGTTGTAGAAAAATAACTGATATATCTTGAATTGTCTGGTGCTCTGGCACACAGGTCAAGATGTATCAGTTTTTTTACAATATGGGAACTCAATTTCTCTCGGCCTCCAGCCCCTATGTGCAATTTTCAGCTTTTTTGTACCCGAATTGGACTCCGCCCCATACGTTGTACAAAATGTGTATAAAATCGCCAAATTACGTACCAGTGCGGGACGATTTATTTACTATAATGAGGACAGAAGGAAAACACAGGGCATCTGATGAAAAGGATGCCGCATCGAAAGGAGAAGAGGAGAAAAAATGGGTAAGACGAAGGAAAAAAACACAGATGACAAAGTAGGGATCGGTAAGCTGTTTTTGTGGAACAGCCGGGCGGTGTCTACATCAATTGTAACATTGATGCTGGGCTTTTTGATGATTTATTGTACAGATACGCTGAAAGTACCCGCGGCATATGTCAGTATCATCCTGGTAGCCAGCAAGATTTTAGACGGTGTGACGGACATGTTCGCAGGATTTATCGTGGACCGGACACAGACAAAATGGGGAAAAGCACGGCCGTATGAAGTATTTATCGTGGCGATCTGGCTGGCTACATGGCTCTTATTCTCCTGTCCGGAGAGTCTGGGAATGACTGCGAAGCTGATCTGGATCTTTGTCATGTACGCACTGGCAAATTCGATCTGCTATACATTCCTGAACGCGAACCAGACGCCTTATCTGGTGCGTGCGTTTAAAAGCGAACAGATTGTGAAACAGACCTCTTATGGAAGCATCATCACGATGCTGGCAGCAGTCATCTTCAATATGACCTTCCCGGCGCTGATGGGTTCCATCGCTACATCCGCATCCGGCTGGAGCAGACTGGTTCTGATGTTTGCGGTTCCGCTGGCGGCGATCGGCACGCTGCGTATGATTTTCATCCCGGAACAGTATGACGTGGATGCAGAGTCTCCAAATACGGAAAAGTTAAAGGTTTCGGATATCTTTAAGCTGATCCGGACAAACAAATATATCCTGATCATTGTCCTGATGACATTTGTATTCAACTTTGTGTGCAACATGGGTGTCAATACCTATTTCTTTACATATATCGTAGGAAATGTGGGGCTGATGGGGATCACGGCTGTCGCGCAGATCGTGGCTCTTCCGCTGGCGCTGTTTTTCCCGAAGCTGATTGCAAAATTTTCTACCGTAAAGCTGATGATGGCGGGCTTCATTGTTTCCGCTGTCGGCTATCTGCTGAACTTTATCGCAGGCAGTAATGTTGCGCTCCTGTCGGTGGCGGCAATCTTGTGGGGAGCCGGAACCATCCCGGCCAGCATGCTGAGCGCGCTGGTTGTCATTGAATGCGCGGACTTCAATGAATGGAAGGGCAACCACCGTATGGAAGGCACCATGAGCAGCCTGGTTGGACTGGGAGCGAAAATCGGCGCGGCGATCGGTGCGGGTGCTCTGGGAATCCTGCTCTCTATGGTCGGATATACCGGTGACGCGGCGACAATGCCGCAGGCAGCTTTAACCATGATCCGTATGCTGTTCAGCATCGTGCCGATGGTTCTGTATGTCCTTGTCGCACTGACCCTGAAGGGTTATACACTGAATAAGCAGCTTCCGCAGATTCGGGAGGAGATTGAGCAGAGAAGGGCAGCGGCTGCCGCAAAGAACGAGTAACCAAACACAGTGAAATAAGGGAGGAAGATCCATGAGTGAAATATATGACGCGAAACAGGATGAACAATTCAGAAAAGGCTACATCGATATCGATGAAATGCGTACCCGAAGGCTGGATGACGGAAGGGAATACCCGTTCCGGTATATGCACGGGGGATTTGAGGGGACGCCGGTAAAGTTTTCTTTCTGCTTCCCGGAAAAGGAGCAGTACGAAGGGCGGTTTTACCAGTACCTGTCCCCGTTCCCCGGGCCGGAGGAGGAGCTGGCCTCCCTTCCGGTTACCGGAATTGACGACAAGATCGCATTCTGTATCACCCACGGCGCCTATTATGTAGAGTCCAATATGGGCTCCGCCGAGATGCATGCCAATTCCGAAGACAACACCATGTCCTACCGTTCCAGCGCGGCAGCGGCGGAATATTCCCGGGTGATGGCGCAGAAGGTATACGGCTATGAACACCGCCCCTATGGGTATGTATACGGCGGCAGCGGCGGCGGATACCGGACCATCGCGTGTATCGAGAATACCAATGCATTTGACGGGGCTGCGCCCTATGTGATCGGCTCCCCCTATGCCATCCCCAACTGCCAGACCACCCGCGCCCACGCGGAACGCCTGCTGAGAAATAAGATCCCGCAGATCATCGACGCGGTGGACGCCGGAGGCAGCGGCGACCCTTACGAAGGGTTAAATGAAGAGGAAGCAGCAGCGCTCAAAGAGACGACCCTGTTCGGCTATCCCTTAAAAAGCTGGTTTGCCAGCGCGGACTTAAACGACGGCGCGCTTCCGGTGCTGGCGCCGGGGGTGAAGGCCATGGATCCGTCCTACTTCGAAGACTTTTGGAAAGTGCCGGGGTATCTGGGGGCTGACCCGCGAAGCAGCGCTGCAAGAGAACGGATCTGCATGGACACGAAAGTGAAGCTTCAGTATGTACCGGGAAAAAAGGCACAGATCCTGGAAGGAAAAGAGTCCGAAGCGGCAGTGGATACCAGAAACGGGGTCAATGACGCATGGAAGAAAATGATCAGCAGCGCGGGAACGGATACGGAACCCTGGCTGGAGCTGGCGGAGGTGCCCGTACCGGAAGAGGGGCATGACCTGTATCTCAAAGGGCTTGTACTGACGGTGAAAAGCGGAAAAGCCGAGGGAAAGCAAGTACAGATCGGCAGGATTGAGGAAAACCGGATTTATCTGACTGACGGTTTCGGGATGGATCCCATCGCGGAGGTCTTAAAGCTGATCGCGGCAGGAGATGAGGTTCATCTGGATAATTCGGATTATATCGCCATCCAGACCTATCACAGACACCAGGTGCCGTCTGCGGATTACCACGCGTGGGATCAATTCCGGGACGGACAGGGAGAACCACTCTATCCTCAGCAGAAGACGCTGGTGGGGCCGGTGTTCTGCGGAAACGGGCCGGGCTGTAAGCAGAACGGCCTGATCCAGGGAAAGATCCTGATCTGTGCGGCTCTGATGGATGAACAGGCGTACCCCTGGCAGGCGGACTGGTACAGGAGAAAGGTCGCCTCCGTACATGACGGGAACGAAAAGGATTACTGCAGGCTCTATTATTTTGACAACGTACTCCATGACGATATCACGGCCTCCGCGGACGAACTGCATGCAACCACCTACATTGCGGGATTGAAGCAGGCCCTGATCGACCTGGCGGCCTGGGTGGAGGACGGTAAGGAGCCGCTGCCCTCCAGTAATTACACGGTAGACATCGGACATGTCCAGGTGCCGGATTCGGCCATCGAACGGGGCGGCCTGCAGCCGGTGGTTTCCCTGAAAGCCAACGGGGCAAAATGTGCCCGTGTAAAAGCAGGCGAGCCGGTCCGCTTCACAGCGGAGGCAGAGGTGCCTGACGGAGCGGGCGGACTGACCTTTGTGGAGTGGAGCTTCGAGGGCGAGACCGATTTCCCAGAGAAGGGAGAATGGGAGCTTAGGGACGGAGGTCAGAGAGGGACGGCCCATGCGGAGCATGTATTCGCGAAGCCGGGGACGTATTTCGTGGTAGTCCGTGTGAAGTCCGAGAGAAATGGGGATCAGACCGCGCCCTTTACCCAGGTGCGCAATATCGACCGGGCAAGGGTCGTTGTGGAATAAAAAAAGCGCCGTTATTGCGGGAAAGAAGAGCATCCCCGGAATCCGGAAGGTTGGATTCCGGGGATGCGTTCTGTCATTCCCGAAAATGGATTAGTAGATTTTCTATCTTTCTTAGCAGATATTCTATTCCGAAATGCAGGAAAAAACGATATCCTTTATCCATAGTCACTGAGGGGAAAGCCCTTGAAACCAGACATCAAAAAATGGAGGAAGACAAATGAAGAGGAAAATCGTATCAGTAATCCTGGCGGCAGCTATGCTCGGAGGCGCGCTTGCAGGCTGCGGAAACAGTTCCGGAGGATCGGGAGACGCGGGAGAAAGCGGAGACAGTGGAAGCAGCGGAGGCGGTGAAGACAAAGAGGATATCACCATTACCATGCTGATCGCGGCATCCGACGGAAGCGCGGACGGGGTCAAAGCCGTGGTAGAAAAGGCGGAAGAGGCGCTAGGGATCACGATTGAAGTAGAAGAGGTCGGAACGGACGCAGACAATCTGGTGAAGACCAGGCTGGCATCCGGAGATATGGCGGATCTGGTGACCTACAATGGCGGCTCCCTGTTAAAGGCATTGAATCCATCGGAATATTTCCTGGATTTAAGTGAGTATGACATCGTGGACGAGCTGGATGACACCTATCGCGGAGCAGTGACCGTGGACGATGCGGTATATGGGATCCCAACCTCATCTTCATCGGCCATGGCAATCCTGTACAGTAAGGATAAATACGAAGAGTATGATCTGGAAGTCCCAAAGACCTGGGACGCGTTTCTGGAAAACTGTGAGACCTTGAAGGATGCCGGAGAGACCGCGCTGATCGGTTCCTTTGCGGATATCTGGACCACCCAGTTCCCGTTCCTGGGCGACTACTACAACGTGGTAGCGTCAGACCCGGAATTTACGGCAGAATTTGAAGCGGGCGACGCAAAATACGCGGAGACGGAGAGCGCCCTTGCCAGCTTCCAGAAATGCAGGGATCTGGTTGATTATTACAATGAAGATTATCTGGCGACCACCTACAACGACGCAAGCGACAAGCTGGCTGCGGGCGAGGGCTGCCAGTGGTTCATCTCCTCTACGGCAGTGGGAAATATTGCACAGCTCTATGACAAGGAGACGGCAGACAGGATCGGAATCTTCGGCGTTCCGGGCGATGACGAAGAGAATGCGGGAATCACCGTTTCAGAACCGGTTTCCTTCTATGTAAATAAGGAAGCGGAACATACAGACGCGATCATTGATTTCCTGGAATACTACATTTCCCAGGAAGGGATCGACGCTTACACGGAGGTTCAAATGGTGACCGGACCCATGTGTGTGAAGGATCGGACCATTGCAGACGAATACCAGCTGGAGGTGGTAAAGGAATTACAGCAGTATTTTGACGACGGAAAGGTGCATGTGGCGCAGGAATTTGAGACAGCGGTCAAAGGCGCCAACTGCGCGTCTATCTGTCAGGAGGTCGGAAGCGGACAGACCACGGCGGAAGAGGCGGCAAAAAAATATGATGAGGACTGTTACAAGCAGGCAGTACAATTGGGACTTGACTGGAAGGAATAACTGCAGGCAGCTTGGGGCCGGGTCGCCCGGCCCCCATTCAGGAGGCACTTATGTATAAAAAGAAAATGTATTCTTACGGTTTTATCGTCCCGGCAGGCATCATATTTACGGTATTTTTCCTGATTCCGATCGTCATTTCATTTTATTACAGCCTGACGGTCTGGAATTTTGATTCCGCCACATTCTGCGGCCTGGACAATTATAAAATGCTGCTCACGGAGGACGGATTGAGAAAGGGTCTGATCAACACACTGCTCTACGCGTTTCTGACAAGCGGACTGAAGGTGCTGATCGCATTCGGGGCGGCGATCTTTTTCACCAGCGCGATCAAGAGCAAGAACCTGCTCCGTTCCATCGTATTTTTCCCGAACCTGGTCAGCGGCATTGCGGTGGGGGCAACCTTCAAGGCCATGATGCACCCCACCAAGGGGATCCTCAACCAGTTTCTGGCATTTTTGGGGATCCACGGCCCCAACTGGCTGGGGGATCCGGATCTGGCGCTGTTTTCGGTCATCGGAGTGGACGTCTGGAAAGGGATCAGCATTTCCCTGATCATCTTCATCGCGGGAATTGAATCTGTAGATCATTCCTACTACGAAGCGGCTATGATCGACGGGGCGACCTACTGGCAGAGGCTGCGGTATATTACGGTCCCCATGACCACATCCTCCAGAAATACGATCATCATCCTGTCACTGATCGGCGGGATCCGGTCCTTCGACCTGATCTGGAGTATGACAGGCGGCGGTCCCGGATTCGCAACGGACGTGATCGCTTCGGTCATCTACAAACAATATTCGGCAGGGTATTACGGCCTGTCAACGGCGGGAAGCGTGGTGCTTTTGATCCTGATCCTGGTACTGGTAACCCCGCTGCAGAAATTGCTTGACAGACAGGAGGCGAAAATGTCATGAAGATGAAAAAGAAAAGAATGATCGTCGGGGATATTGCGGGCTGTATTACGGTATTTATCCTCTTTATTATCCCATTCTGGTTTATCCTGGTGAATGCGCTGAAGAATAAGCGGTCGGCAAACCTGCTGAGCATCTCCATGCCGGAGTCGCTGAACTGGTCCAACTTTATAGAGGTCATTACGAGAAATGACTATCAGATCCTGACCGCTTTTAAAAACAGCATGCTGATCGCCGCGGCATCGGTAGCGATCCTGATCCTGACCGCCTCCATGGCAGCTTATACGCTGCAGCGCAGGGGCAGCAAGGTCACGAAGACGCTGGGGTCGGTCTTTATGCTGGGGCTGATGATGCCTTCCGCAATCCTGCCGACCATCTGGGTGTTAAAGCAGCTGCATATTTACAAGACGCTGTTTTCCCTGGTCATGATCGAGGTGGCCTTAAGCCTTCCTTCGAATATCATGCTGTACCGGGGCTTCATGAGTACCATCCCGGTGGAACTGGAGGAGGCCGCCATCATCGACGGATGTACCTCGAGGCAGTTGTTTTTCAAGGTCGTGTTCCCGCTGTTAAAGCCCATCACGTCCACGATCATCATTTTAAGCTCGGTGACGATCTTCAATGACTTTACGAATCCCCTTTATTTTCTGCCGGGGAAGGAAAATGTCACCGTGCAGCTGACGCTCTATAATTACATCAGCAAATTCGCGAATGAATATAACCTGCTGTTTGCGGACGTATTGCTGATCACGATTCCGATGCTGATCCTGTTTTTGGTCTTCAACAAAAAGATCATTGCGGGAATGGTAGCAGGCTCGGTGAAAGGATAGGACATGAGATTTAAGACCAGGCTGTTAGGGTGGTACGCGGTATTGTGTATCCTGGTTGCCGGAAGTGTGGCGGCGCTGTATTACCACTACAATAAACAATTATATAAAGACGCGCAGTATCAGATGCTGCAGACCAGCGCGGAACAGTTTTCCAATGAGTTTGGCCTGGTGCTGGAGAATATGAGGTTTGCGTCGAATTATGTGGTAGGTGAGACGGAGCTGCTGGACGGCCTCAACCTCCTGGTCAAAAATCGAAATAATGTAAATTGCCCCCGGTATTATAAACAGGGGGCTTTGCTTGATATAAAGAAGGTTCTGGCAAGAGATATCCTGACGAAAAATTTTTATTCCGTCCGGGTATTCCATATGGACGGGATGATGTTTGCGTATGACAGCGTCCTGGACCCGCTGGCAGACTATAAAACGCCGGTAAAGGAGCTCTATGAGGATGTGGAAATGCACAGGACAGGGGAAGATACGGTGCTGCTGGGAAGGCATATGGATGGCTGGGGCGAGCAGGAGGAGGTTCCGGTCATCTCTCTCGTGCGGGAGATATTGGGATACGGAGGGTGTTATGTGGAGGTACAGTATTCCCTGGAAGAGCTGGAGAGGCAGCTGGGCTCGGAAGGGGAACTCCGGGGACTCCTGATCACGGCAGAAGACGGTGAGCTTTTGTACTGTTCCGAAGACCTGTCGGAGGAACAGGCAGAAGCACTTCGCGGGGTAAAAGATCAGAAGGAACTGGATGCCGCAGGGCTTGGCAGGCCGGCAGCAGTCTGCCGTTCTGAGGCAAACGGCGTATCGATCATTACGGTAGGGGATCAGAACTTGCAGGAGCAGATGTATGCCCGGATCTTTTGGACTGCCATTGCGATCGCGCTGATCACAGCCTGCATTCTGTTTGCTTATGTCAATCTGGCTGCGGAGACTCTGGTCAGGCCTGTGAAAAAGCTTCAGAAGATCATGGAAGTGACGGAATATGAAAGAATGGATCAGGATGTAGATTTTAACAGCCAGATCCGGGAGCTGGATGACCTGGCTCATTCCTATGATATGCTTTTAAAGAGGCTGCAGAAATCGATGACCCGGAATAAAAAAATGGAACAGCTGTATCTTCAGGCACAGCTTGAAAACCTGCAGTCCAAGATCAGCCCGCATTTTATGGCGAATATCCTGAATGTGATCAGCAGCCGGGGGCTGGAGCTGGGGGACCGGGAAATCTGTCAGATCAGCAGCAGTATGGTTTCCCTTCTGCGCTATTCCACGGATGCCGGAAGCAGGGATGCCAGGGTGAGTGAAGAACTGCACCACCTCAGGGATTATTGCTACCTTATGAAATCACGCTACATGGAAAAATTCCTGTATGATATCCAGATCCCCCGGGATTTGGAAAGGCAGGTCATCCCAAGGCTCGCCCTGCAGCAGATCGCGGAAAATTCCATGAAGCATGGCTTCAAAGACCGGACAGGCGTGATGGAGATCAAGATCCGGGGCTGGATTGAAGGAGAAAGCTGGTATATCGCTGTCCGGGATAACGGCGAAGGGTTTGAACGCAATCGTATCGAAACGATTTATGAAAAGGCGGAAGAGTTAAAGCAGCAGGTACTGGAAAAGGACAGGAATATTGAACTGGCCCTGGGGGGCATGGGGCTGGTCAACCTGTATCTGCGGATGTATTTTTTGTATGATGAGGATATGCATTTTGAGATCAAAAATATTTCTCCGGGCGCTGAGATCCTGATCGGGGGAGCGCTCCGGAAGGAAGAGGATTCCTGAGTACTCTCGGAAATATTTCTCAGGAAAGGGGGAAGGAGATATGCTTACTGTATTTGCGGTGGATGACGAACCGGCGGCGATCCTGTATCTGAGGAAATTGATCCGACTGACGGAGGATTTTGAGATCATCGGTGAATTTGGAGACGGAGCCTCCTGTCTGGCGAGACTGGAAGAAGTACAGCCGGATGTCATTATTTCGGATATCCGGATGCCGGGAATGTCCGGACTGGATTTTTTAAAACAGGTCAACGAACGGTTTCCGGATATTACCTATCTGCTTCTGAGCGGGTATTCGGAGTTCGAATATGCCCGGGAAGCGATCAAGCTGCGGGTCTGTGAATATCTGTTAAAGCCCATCCTTCCGGATGAATTTGCGGCGGCTATGAACCGGATCCGGATCGCCGTGACCGGCAGATATCTGAAGGAGCGGGACACATTACTCAGAAGCATGTGCAGAGGGGGAGCCGTAAAAACGGAGAACTTGGAACGGTATTTTGGAACCGGGAAATATTTTGGGATCCTGATCCGTAAAAACGGCCTGCCCAGGGAAAATGAAAAAGAAACAGAGCGCACGATCTCTTCGGAGCTCTATGAGCCGATCACGGTCTATGGATGCGATGAAAGGGAAGCGCTCTATCTGATTCCGGAGAACTGTATGTCCGCCGGCGAGATTGCCGATACCGGCAGACGGATGAGGAAAGGCATGGAAGTGGAGGGGGATCTTTTTACCACGGTACTTACCAGACATGCGTTTACGGTGGAAGAGATGGCGGATGTGATACAGAAGATGTACCGCCGGATGTACCAGGCGCTGATCCTGGGAAAGGAGTGTACATTTTATCTGGAAGATCCTTTTGTACAAAGAGAATTGAGCCGGGAGGGCAGGTCGCTGGTGGAACGGATCCAGGAACTGCTGGCAAAGGGAAGCCGCGGCGAGGCATATCTGGAATTTGAGAAGCTGTGCAGAGAGTTTGAGAGACAGGAGATCCCGGAGAGCATGATCCGGCATACCATCCGGTATCTTCTGCAGACCTTCTGGATGTTCCTCGATGAAAAGGTGGACTGGGAGGAGCAGAGGAACCTGCTGGATCATCTGTTCTATGAGAGTACCTCAGTACAGGAACTGTGCGGGAATCTGAAGGAGCTGTTTGCCATCGGAGAGTCGGCGGCGGTCGGAAAGATTGATACGGAAGAGAATTATCAGCGGATCCGAAATTATATTGTAAAGCATTATAAAGATCCGCTTTCGCTGAGCAGGCTGTCCAGGGAATTTGGAATCTCACAGGCGTATCTTACGAAGATGTTCCGAAAATACCAGGGGATGTCTTTTAACAGCTTCTTTACGAATGTAAGGATGGAAGAAGCAAAGAAGCTGCTGCTTCTGCATCCGGACTGGTATATCAAGGATATTGCGGAAATGGTGGGATACCAGGATCAGTTTTATTTCAGCCGGGTATTCCGGACGTATACAGGCTACAGTCCTTCGGACTACATCCTGTCGGAGGAGATTGCTGCGGACGGAAAAGATAAGGCAACGTAAAATCGACGGCTGCCCTATAAAAGTGACCGTGCGGATGGAAAAGGATAAAGCACGCGGGTCAGAGGCAGTCAGATTGCATCGGCTGTGTGTATCATATGTGAAGGAGAGCAAAAAATATGCGGATCATCAATTGTAAAACGAATCATCTTATATCACCGCTGGGCTATCAGATGGATGTCCCGGTTTTTAGCTGGCAGGTGGAGGAAGCCCGGGGAACAAAGCAGGAGCGCGCGCGGATCCGGATCTGGAAATGTGCGGCTCCGAAGCAGGCTGGCTCTGGCGGACTTGCCAGCGGAGGAACTGCGGGTCAGAAGGAAGACGGCGCTGTCAGCGGTGGAACTGCGGATTGGAAGGAATGCGTTCCTGCCAGCGGAGGAACTGCGGGCCGGAAGGAAGACGGTGCTGGCGGCATCGCGGATCAGATGGAATGCTGCTTTGACAGCGGGGAGCATGGGGGGATCGACAGCCTGGGATACCGCGTGGAGATGGAATTGGAACCCCGTACCCGATATTACTGGACGGTGAAGGTCACAACCGATGCCGGGGAGGAGGAAGAGAGCCCGGCCAACTGGTTTGAGACCGGGAAGCGGGAGGAACCATGGGAAGCACACTGGATCACCTGCCGGGCAGGGGAGCGGCATCCCATATTTCAGCGGCAGATCCGGGTCGGGGAGGGGCTGGCAAAGGCCCGTCTGTATATCTGCGGCCTGGGCGCCTATCATGCGGAGATTGACGGACAGCCTGTATCCAGGGAATTTCTGACGCCTTACTGCAACAATTACAACGCCTGGCTGCAGTACCAGACCTATGATGTGACGGAGCTGCTGCGGCAGGCGGGAACCAGGTTATTATCCGCCGTTCTGGGGAACGGATGGTATTTAAGCCGGTTTGGTTTCTTTTCCAGGCCGGGAGACACGCCGTACTATGGAAAGGAAATGAAGCTGATCGCGGAACTGCGTCTGTGCTATGAGGACGGCAGGGAAGAGGTCATTGGAACCGATGAGAGCTGGAGCGTCCGGAGGAGCAACCTGACGTTTTCCGGCATTTACGACGGAGAACGCAGGGATGACACGCTCCCGGAGACAGAGGAGGAGCCGGTTTTCCTGGCGGAAGCGCCGGCTGCATCGCAGAAGAAGGGAGCAGTTGTTTTGACAGATCAGTCTGCCGCTGCGGAAGCGATGCCTGTGCCTCTCGTGGAACGGTACAGTATCCCGGTAAGTATCCATGAGGAGCTCTGCCCCCGGGAGCTGATCCGCACCCCCGCAGGAGAGCTGGTGCTGGATCTGGGGCAGAACCTGGCAGGCATCTTCCGGCTGCGGGTCCATGTACCGGCAGGAACAACGGTGCGCCTGTCCTTCGGGGAAGTGCTTCAGGGAGGCAATTTTTACAGGGACAATCTGCGGACGGCCCTGGCGGAGTATACGTATATCAGTGACGGGACAGAGCGGGAGATCCGGCCGGAATTTACCTTTTACGGATATCGGTATGTAAAGGTGGAAGGCATCCCGGATCTAAGGAAAGAGGACTTCACCGCACTGGCCGTATACAGCGATCTCCCCATGGCCGGATTGATCCGAACCGGACACGGGAAGGTGAACCAATTGATCCAAAATGCCCTGTGGGGCCTGAAAGGAAATTTCCTGGATGTGCCCACGGACTGCCCCCAGAGGGATGAACGGATGGGATGGACCGGGGACGCGCAGGTCTTTTCGCCGACGGCAGGATTCTTTTGCGACAGCTATGCATTTTACCGGAAGTACCTGCATGACATGGCCTCGGAGCAGGAGAGCCGGGACGGGGGCGTGCCGGATGTGGTGCCGTCCTTCGGATATCCTACAGCGGCCAGTGTGTGGGGAGACGCGGCCTGTATCATTCCCTGGAACCTGTATCTGTTCTATGGGGACGTGAAGATCCTGGAGGAACAGTTTGACAGTATGAAGGCCTGGGTGGACTATATCCGCAGGGAAGACGGAAAGGACCACGGCTGGCGCAAAAGATTCCACAACGGGGACTGGCTGGCGCTGGACCACCCCTGCGGCGGGGAGGAACAGTGTATGGGCGGTACGGATGAAGGCTATATCGCAGAAATTTATTATGCCAACAGCGCGGAGATCGTGGCAAAAGCCGCACACCGGTTGGGGCGTGAGACGGAAGCCCGAGAATATGGCGTACTGGCCAAAAGGCTGAAACAGGAGATCCTGGAGGAATATTTTTCTCTCAGGGGAAGATGCTGTATCAATACCCAGACCGGGCTGCTGCTTGCTCTGAAGTTCAACCTTGCGCCGGACCGGGATCTATGCGTGCGGATGCTGAGGAAAAAAATGGAGATTACAAAAGGAAAGCTGCAGACCGGATTTGTGGGAACTCCTTTTCTGTGCGGGGAACTGACCAGGGCGGGGATGGAGCGGCAGGCCTATGACCTGCTTCTGAACGAGGAATATCCGGGCTGGCTCTATGAGGTGAATCTGGGGGCTACCACTGTGTGGGAACGGTGGAACAGCATGAACAGCGACGGCACGGTGTCCTCTACAGGCATGAACAGCTTTAACCATTATTCTTATGGTTCCATTGTGGAGTGGATGTTCCGGGATATGGCAGGGCTGAATCCGGTGGGTGGCGTACCGGGCTTCCGGATGGCGGAGATCCGTCCGGTGCCGGATCTGCGGATCGGAAGCTGTTCATGTGTTTACGAATCGGCAGCAGGCAGGTATGAGGTGGAATGGACGGCGGAGGATGAATGGCATCTCTCCCTGCGGGTTCGGGTTCCGTTTGGCTGCCAGGCGCTGCTTACGCTGCCATACGCGCCGCAGGCGGTCTGTATGGAAGCGGAGTTCCCCGGACACATGGCCGGAGGAATATCAGAGGATGGAAAATGCCGTCTGCAGGCAGGGACTTACAGGACGGCCTACCGAACCACCCGTCCGCTGCGGAGGATCTACGGCTGCGGGGACCAGGTGGGAGAGGTTCTGGAAAAGGAAGCACTGCGGCAGGTTCTGGAGCAATATATGCCTGGGATCAGCGGTGCGCCGGACTTTATCAGGAAGATGAAGGTCAGGGAAGCAGCCGTGTATGACAAGATGGGATATCATGCCGGGGAACGGCTGGAAGAACTGGAGAAGGAGCTGAACCGGGTGGTTGTGTGATAATGTCCGGATGCCCGCAGTTGCTTCGCTCCGTTACTGTTCACACGGTGTTGTGCACTCGTTGCACGGCATCCGGCCAAGACAGTGATTGGCCGGGAGGATGCACATAAAAGCAGCTTGTATGGAAAAGTGCCGCATGATATCATAAGTATGAAAAAAACTACTATCAGGACTGTGCATTCACTGCACAGTCCGTACAGCGCCAGGCTGCGCAGCAGCCTGTGTGCATCAAGTGCTTGTGCCCATATTTCACAGAGCGTTTCTGCCAGGAACGGCATGGGCACAAGAATGCATCAATACAAACAGGTGAATGTATTTTAGGCGCTTAACAACGAAATCTTGCGCATTTTGGCAAAATTTTGGTTCCGGCTTGTCCGGGTTAGGAGGAGACAACAATGCAGACGAAAAATAAAAAGGCCGCGGGACAGGCACAGGGCTTTAACCCCTATCTGCCGTCCTTTGAATATGTGCCGGATGGAGAGCCCCATGTATTCGGAAACAGGATCTATCTCTACGGGAGCCATGACCGCTTCCGGGGGGCACATTTCTGCCTGAATGACTATGTATGCTATTCGGCGGATGTGACAGACCTGACAGACTGGCGGTACGAAGGCGTGATCTACCGGAAGGAGCAGGATCCGCGGAACCAGAACATCCCGGAGGATGTGCCGGAACTCAGTCTCGATCCGGGAATCGTTCCCCAGGGACCGGAGGACTTAAACCCGAGGGGCATCCATGCCATGTGGGCGCCGGATGTGGTACAGGGGCCGGACGGAAGATACTATCTCTACTATTGCCTGGATTTTTTGCCGGAGATCGGGGCGGCGGTGTGTGATACCCCGGCGGGACAGTATGAATTTCTCGGGCTGGTGCGTCATAAGGACGGAACACCTCTGGGAACGAAGGAAGGGGATCTGATCCAGTTTGACCCGGGGATCTTCGTGGATGATGACGGGGAGATCTATCTGTATTCCGGCAATGCGCCGATCTCCCAGGAGTGGATTGAGAAGGATCCGGACACTCCGAGGAAAGGCTCCCAGGTGATGAAGCTGGAAGAGGATATGCTGACGTTAAAGGAAGAGCCGAAAAAACTGATGCCCGATCTGCGGGATCAGGACAAGTGCGGCTTTGATGGACATGAATTTTTCGAAGCCAGCTCCATCCGGAAGATCGGCGGCAGATATTATTTCGTATATTCTTCCGTGCAGAGCCATGAATTATGCTATGCCATCAGCGACAGGCCGGATGCAGGCTACCGGTTCGGCGGCACGCTGGTGGATATCGGAGATATTTTCCTGGACGGGAGGACCGAGCATGAGGCGGTCAACTGCCTGGGCAATACCCACGGAGGAATCGAAAAGGCAGGGGATCAGTGGTATGTATTTTACCATCGCCAGACGAACCGGACCAATTACAGCCGACAGGCCTGCGCGGAGAAGATTTGGTTTGATGAGGACGGAAGGATTGCTCAGGCGGAGGTCACTTCCTGCGGGCTGAATCCGGAAGCACTGCGGGGCAGCGGAACCTATCCGGCCCGGATCTGCTGCCATCTGACCGGGAAAAACGGAGCCGCGTTTTCCCATCCGCTGACGATGAAGATGGATGATCCCTATCTGACCCAGGACGGGGGAGACATAGAGCCCACCCGGGAGACCATGGAACGGGACGGACAGGAGCCGTACCAGTATATTAAAAACATGCAGGACGGTTCCATGGCAGGGTACAAATACTTTGCGTTTCAAGGACTGGAAAGGATTGCGGTCGTGCTCAGGGGAAAGGCGGAAGGCGTGCTGGAGATCCACACCAGGGAACCCGGCCGCGGCGCGCAGCCGGAAGAAGCTGTGATCGGGCGGATCAAGATTCATGTGGATTCGGATGCGTGGAGCAGGTTCGAAGGGGAAGTAAAGGCGGAGGACGGAAAGGCGGCGCTGTATTTTACGTACCGGGGAAACGGGGCGGTGGATTTCCGGAGCTTTGAGCTGCTCAGTAATATAAAGGAAAACGCAGCCGCTTCCTGACCGAGCGGATGATTAGGAACTGCAGGAAAATAACTGGCACATCCTGCGCAATCTGCAGCAGCTATTTTTCTACAGCTCCTTAACTCTTGCGGGGCATGTTCCTGTATTTTGCGGGAGTCATGCCCTCCTGCTTTAAGAATACCTTTTGAAAGTAGCTTTGTGTCTGGAAATTCAAGTTTACAGAGATTTCCAGCAGAGAATAATTGGTGTGTCGGAGAAGATGTTTGGCTTCTTCGACTTTTTGTTTTTGAACATAACTCTGTATCGTTGTTCCGGTCTCACGCTTAAACTGCCGGCAGAGATGCTCCTTGGAGTAATTCAGCCTTGCGGCAATGAGACTCGTGGACAGAGGTTCATAAATGTGCGCATGGATATCATTGATGACGGCCAGGACAAGCGGGGAGGAAGAACGGTGCTCCTTGATCTTTTTGACTCTTGCGGCATAATCCATCATCATCTGAAAAATAAAAAGCTTGATTTCTTCTATATCCGTTTTCTTTTCCACCTCACAGTCATACTGGTCGCAAAGACGGCTGGCCAGTTCCGGATTCAGGCCGGCTTTAATGGAGACGTGACGGATAATGGCAGTGGAACCGATAAAAATATTTTTTACGGCACGCAGAGGAGTCTCTGCCACATCACCCATCGGGATATTGAGTTCTTCCAGACGGATGATAAAGTCCAGGATCTTTTCCGGCTGGCCCTGAAATACATATTCCGTCAGCATATCCTCGGCATAGTGATATTTTATATCGATCTCAGAACCGGCATAATCCGTAAACATGGTGCTGATAAAGCTGACAGAGGGGGATTCGCCGGTATAGTCCGGCAGAGGTTTTATCATGATCCGATACCTGTATATTCCTTTCCTTTATTTATATCAATATTTTACAATATTAGCTAAAATTATGCAATATAGAATGAAAAAAATCAGATAAGATTGTTTTCATAAAACACAAAGGAAAGGATGGAGATCATGAAAGAGACAAAGAAGAGGCGAAGAAGGATGCAGCGCTGGCGGGGGATGACCGTATTTTTCAGTTCCTTGCTGACTATTGTGATATGTATTACGGCGCTGGCAAGCTCCTACACTTCGGAGATCAATGGATTTATGGGGGTATCCTCGGTAGAAGTCGTGAACAACGGCGGGGAATCCGGGGAGGAACTGGAACGGTATCAGAGCCGCTATGATTCGATTGACGAGATGATGCAGGCAAAAAGTGAATTGTGCGAGGCGCTTACCGACGAAGGGATCGTCATGGCAAAGAACAACGGCGTGCTTCCTCTGACAGATGCCAGGAACCTGACCTGCATGGGAAAGGCTTCTGTGGATCTGATCTATGGCGGCGGTTCCGGAGCGGGGATCATCGGAAACGAGGGAACAGGCATCAATGCAACATTGAAGGAAGGGCTGGAAGGGGCCGGATATACAGTCAATCCAAAGCTGTGGGATTTTTATCTGAACAGCAGCTACAAAAGCAGCTACGGCGGGACCGGCGGGGATGCTTTCACGGTAGGGGAGGTTCCGGTCTCGGAATACCCGGAGGATACCGGATACGACGGGTATGCAGACGCGTGTATCGTAACCCTTGCCAGAAATGCCGGCGAAAGCGCGGATGCCCCCGCAGGCGGGTATACGGACGGAGAAGTATTTTATCAGCTGAGCGAACATGAAAAAGAAATGATCGCAGAGGCAAAGGAAAACTTTGACAAGGTGATCGTTTTGGTAAATTCAGCTTCCCCACTCTCCATTGACGAACTGGAGAAGGATGAAGAGATCGACGCGATCCTGATCGCGGGCGGCCTGGGGATGAACGGCACGTACTCAATCGGAAAGATCTTAAACGGTGAGGTCAATCCCTCCGGCCATCTGGCGGATACTTATGCCGCAGATTCACTCTCCAGCCCTGCAATGCAGAATTTCGGAGATTATGCTTATACCAACGCCGCGGAGATCACAGAAGCTTCGAATAACGGCGCGTCAGAAGAAAATACAAAGTACCTGGTGCAGTCGGAGGGCATCTACATCGGATATAAGTATTACGAAACCCGATATGAGGACTGTGTTCTGGGACAGGGGAACGCTTCCTCCGATACAGGCACCTTTGCATCGGACGGCGGCTGGAATTATGCGGACGAAGTAACCTACAGCTTCGGCCATGGCCTGTCCTATACGGAATTTGAACAGAAGCTGAAATCCGTAAATGTAGAAGAGGACGTCATCACGGCAGAGGTAGAAGTTACAAATACAGGAGACACTGCGGGAAAGGACGTGGTACAGTTCTATGTACAGAGTCCGTATACGCAGTACGACAGAGAGAATCAGGTAGAAAAGTCGGCGCTCCAGCTGGTCAATTTCGGCAAAACAGAGCTTCTTAAGCCGGGAGAGACGGAAAACCTGACCCTGAAAATGGATCTGTACAATTTGTGCAGCTATGATGCGTATCAGGCAAAAACATGGATTCTGGACAAAGGAGATTACTATTTCGCGATCGGGGAGGATGTCCATCAGGCTCTGAACCATATCCTTGCCGCGAAAGGAAAAACGGCAAAAGACGGTATGGACGCGGACGGAGATGAGAACTTCACTGTGAAATGGGAAAATCCGGAATTTCGGACTTTTGAAAACCCGGATTTTTCAGAAAAGGGATTCACGACTTACGCGGACACCTGGCATAATACAACAGGAAACGCAGTGGAAAACCAGCTGGCATGTATGGATCTGAACACCTGGGTAGAAAACGGCGTGACCTATCTGTCCAGAGCGGACTGGGAGGGAACCTGGCCGGAAAGCTATGAGGATCTGGAGGCAACGGAGGAGATGGCGAAGCATCTTCTGGCAGAGATCTATGAACCGGGAGAATCCGACACCTCCTCTGTCACCACTGGTGCGGATACGGATTACCAGGTTTCCATGATGATCGGAAAGTCGTATGATGATCCGGACTGGGAGCTGATCCTGGATCAGATGACGCTGGAAGACATGACAGCGCTTGTAGGGGAGAATTTCAGCGCGACCAGCGCCATTGAAAATATTTCCTATCCCGGAACGATCGAAAATGACGGCCCCAGCGGAATCGTGACCAATTATTCCGCAAAATACGATCACGGCTCTACGATTTTTGAAGGAATCGAGGCTTACAGCAGCATCAATCCACGTATGTATCCGTCGGAATCCCTGGTGGCCGCGGCATTCAGCCAGAAGCTGGTTTACGACCTGGGGAAAATGTTTGGAGAAGATTCCCTGTATACAGAACAGGCCGCCATCTGGGCTCCGGGCCTGAACCTGCACAGGACGCCCTATTCCGGACGGAATTTTGAATATTTTTCGGAAGACAGCATGATGACGTATATTTTCGGAGCACAGCAGGCGGCCGGAATGCAGTCCAACGGAACCATCGCCTGTCCTAAGCATTTTGCGTTCAATGATTACGAGACAAACCGGTTTGGCCTGTCCACCTTTATGAATGAGCAGACGGCGAGAGAAAACGGCCTTCGTGGATTTGAAGGGGCGGTTGCGGTCGGAAAATGTCATAATATTATGACCACGCTCTCCAGGGTGGGCTGCGACTGGATCGGTATGAATACGGAGGCACAGGACAATATCCTGCGTTCGGAGTGGGGATTTGACGGATATGTGATCACAGACAATGCGATCAAGCCTTACATGTATGGAACGGCAGTCCATTATGGAACGGATAAATTCCTGGTATTTATTCCGGGAAGGTATCAGGAGCAGCTGGCGCCGGAAGTGGTGTCCAAGGATCTGAAGCTTTTGAAAGCGCTTCGGGAATCCTGCCACAGGATCCTGTATGTCAATATCAACAGCAACCGGATGAACGGGATCTCCTCAGATATTACGTTGAAAAAGGTGGCGCCGTTCTGGAAAAACATCCTGATGGCAGTTAACGCCGTACTGGCTGTTTTGAGTATGCTGTCGCTGGCAATGTTTTTGCAGAGAAGAAAAAAATATCAGCAGGTCAGGGAGGAAAAAGAGAATGAGTAAATTGGCGGAAATGATAAAAAGGAAGCGCAGCGGAACCATTTTTTCACTGCTTACGACACTTTTATGCCTGTACGGGTTCCTAAATTATATGACGGCGGCCAATGATGACTATGGATATGATACGATCGTGATCATTGCCTATCTTCTTGCCCTGGGAGCCTCCGTCCTTTTTATGATCCGGGATTTCGGGGATTGCGGGGCGATCATTCAGGGAGTGCTGTACAGCGCAGTATTCGGACTGATCATAAAAGAACGGATCGTCTATTTTCTGACCGGGATCCTGGGAATCCGGCGCAACGGGATCGCGCCGGGAATCATAACGGCGCTGCTGGCAGCATTGGCGGTGACCACCGTCAACATCATTGGAGCAAATTTCAGGAGAGAAAAGGATGAAACAGAACTTTAACGACAATTGGATATGTTATCCGAAGAATGAAAAGGAGAGGGCGGCATTCGTCACACTGCCCCACGATGCCATGCAGTCGGATCCACGCAGTGAGACCAGTCCCGGCGGGGAAAATACGGGATGGTATGAGGCGCGGGATTATGTCTATGAAAAATACTTCCGTATAGGCACATCCGAAGCCGGCAGACAGATACTCCTGGAGTTTGAAGGAGTCTATAAAGACGCAGCCGTATTTGTCAATGGACGGCAGGCGGCATTTCATGATTACGGCTATACCGGATTTTATGCGGACATCACTGCATATCTGCTCTGGGAACAGGAGAATCAGATACGGGTAGAGGTGTCAAACAGTGATCAGCCCAACAGCAGATGGTATACGGGAACCGGAATATACAGGCCGGTATGGATGCACATTCTGCAGGAGAAGTGTATCTTACCGGACGGGGTGCGCATCAGCACCCTGTCCGCCGGGGAACGGAGGATCCTCATACAGGTGCGGACAAGTGGCCCGGGAAAAGTAACGGCGGAATTACTGGATCAGGACGAGATCCTGTATTCCGCGGAAGAAGAGACGGATGGGGTATGCCGGATCGAGGCCTGCGTAGGGAAGGCGAGGCTCTGGAATCCGGACGATCCGAAGCTGTATACCTGCAGGATCCTCTATGGACAAGACTGCCTGGAGATTCCATTCGGCATCCGGGAAATTACCCTGAGCAAAGAGCATGGCTTCTGCGTCAATGGGGAACGGGTGATCCTAAAAGGAGCCTGCATCCATCATGACAACGGGATCCTTGGAGCGCGGGCCTATGACTATGCGGAACGCCGGAAAATCCGGATTCTGAAAGAGCAGGGATACAACGCAGTCCGTTCGTCTCATAATCCCTGCTCTAAGGCGCTGCTTTCGGCCTGTGATGAGCTGGGGATGCTGGTCCTCGATGAATATGTGGATTGCTGGTATATCCATAAGACAAAATATGATTACGCGGACCGGGTTTCGGGACAGTATAAGCGGGATCTGAAAGACATGGTAGATAAGGATTACAACCATCCGTCTGTGATCATGTATTCCATTGGAAATGAAGTATCCGAGACCGCGCAGAAAAAGGGGATCGCCCTTGCCCGGGAGATGACGGAAGAACTGCACAGGCTGGATCCTTCCAGACCGGTGACCTGCGGAGTCAATATTTTCTTTAATTTTTTGAGCTCTGCAGGCTTCGGGGTGTACAGCGATAAAAAGGCGGAGTCGGCAGTCAAAGACGGAAAGAATAAAAAAGCAGTCGGAAGCGCGTTTTTTAACCAGCTGGCAGGACTGCTGGGATCGGATTTCATGAAATTCGGAGCGACCCTGTATCCATGCGACTTAAAGACCAGGGAGGCCTTTGCCGTGATGGATGCAGCCGGATATAATTACGGGATCCGCCGGTATCGGCATGACCTGAAAAAATATCCGGACCGGTTCATCCTGGGAAGTGAGACCTTTTGTTCGGACGCGGCCCGATTCTGGGAAATGGCAAAGGAAAATCCGCGGCTGATCGGGGATTTTGTATGGGCCGGCATGGATTATCTGGGAGAGGTGGGGCTTGGAGCCTGGGAGTATGAAGACTACGCGCCCAGGATGGATCATGGCTGCGGCTGGATAGCGGCGGGGGCCGGACGGATCGATCTGACGGGAAAACCCACTGCCGAGATGGCCTATACGAAGGTAGCCTTTGATCAGGAAATCATAGGAATGGGAGTGGTTCCGGTGAACCATACGAAAGAAAAGCATTCCCCGTCAGCATGGAAAATGTCCAATGCGCTGGAAAGCTGGTCCTGGAACGGATGCGGCGGGAAGACGGCAAAGGTGGAAGTATATTCCAAAGCAGACTCTGTAAAGCTGTGGCTGAACGGCACCTGTGCCGGGGAGGGAAAGCCGGACAGAAACGGCAGGATTTCATTTTCTCTTCCCTATCAGGACGGGGAACTCAAAGCGTCTGCTTATGACAGCTCCGGCTGCCTGCTTGGCGAGAAGAAACTGATCACAGCCGGGGAAGAAACGAAACTGTCGGCAGAGCCGGAGCAGACTTGCATCAAGAGGACAGACCTGTGTTTTGTGCGGCTCCGGTATACGGATGGCAGCGGAATCTTAAAACCGCTGATCCGGGGAAAGATCAAGGTCAGGGCACAAGGGGGAACGGTGCTGGCATCCGGAAGCGCATGCCCATACTATCCGGATCCGTATCTGTCGGATACAACGGACACCTATTACGGAGAGGCACTGGCAGTCATTTGCCCGGATGGAAATGAAAAAATATCCATTACAGCAGAAAGCCCGTTCGGTACTGCAGAGGCGGAGGTGACGGTACATTGAAAAAAATAAAAGACTGGTGGGAACGAAAATGGGGCGGGTTTTCCGGGAAGCACCCGAAGGCGGCAAAATGGATATATCAGCTGTTTTATTTCTGGGTATTCAGCATGGGTGTGACCGTACTGCAGTATCTGATGTTTACCTTTTTGCCGTATCTGTTTGGAATCGGGCTCGCGGGCACAGAGTTTATGTGGCCGCAGATCCCGGTACATCTTTTCGGATACGACTACAAATGGAATATCCTGGGCTATGAGATCGCAAGAAATGCGGCAGGAGAGGTGGTGATTGGAGGAGGGCTTGGATATTTTCTCAGCTATGAGCTGGGAACCTTCCTCGCCCAGTGTATCAATTTTCCGCTCCAGAGAAACATTACATTCAAGAGCCATGGAAGCATACCGTGGCAGATCCTGTGGTATTTTATCGCGTGGATCCTGATTTCCCTTGCGTGCAACGGGATCAACGGTCTGTGGATGCCGATCGCCCAGCTGCATTTTTCGCCGGCAGTGTATAATCTGCTGGTGACGTTTATTACTGGAGGCGTATCTATGTTTATTTATTTCTTTGTGTATAAGATCATATTTCCGGAGGGAGAGGCGCGAAAAGAGGATATCCGGTAAAATAATGTGTCCTCCGTTTTCAAGTCAATTCTGAATGGCTGGTGAACAGTCTATTTATGCTGCAAAAGAATTTAGACTGTGAATAGTAACAGCTTTTTATCAGCTTAACCTGATACACTTAAAATATAGCTTGACAAACGCATACAGCTTAGGTTAATATGAACCACAGATACGAGAAAAGCGACGAAGGGAACAAGTAGCGGGAACAGGGAGAAGACAGAGAGCTGCCGGCTGGTGAGAGGCGCGTGACACCGTTCCATGCGAATACATCCCGGAGCTTCACACCCAAAGCATGGATGATGAGAATCAATGGATCCACAAAGATACGGGATTGATTGAGGAGTTTCCAGGCAAGTAGGCTGTGACGGATTGGTGCACGTTAACGCATGGAGTGATTGAACCGGACAGGCGAGAAGCTTTATCATGTCAGATACAAGCTGTTATTCGCGGACATTCAGGCTGTGAATTGCAGCAGATATACCTTATGAAACGGCCGAATGGCCATAACGGGATGCCCTTGGGTATACCTTATGAAACGGCTGAATGGCCATAACGGGATATTGGGTACACAAAACCGGGCAGATCGACTCACAGAGGCAGGCAATGGGAATTGCCTGTGAATAAAGGTGGTACCACGAGCACAAGAGCCCTCGTCCTTTTCGGATAGGAGGGCTCTTTTTTCGCCCTGTAAACCGGCTGGATCCTCTATGGATCGTATGCGGAAAAGCTGACAGTCTTTCCATATCACAGCCGTACAGGCAAAGTATTTTCAGAAGAAGGAGAAGAACAATCATGAAGCTTTATGATGAACTGAAAGCCAGGGGCCTGATCGCCCAGGTAACGGACGAGGAACTGATCTCAGATCTGATCAACAACGGAAAAGCGACGTTTTATATTGGCTTTGACCCCACGGCGGACAGCCTGCATGTGGGCCATTTCATGGCGCTGTGCCTGATGAAGCGGCTGCAGATGGCGGGCAACCGTCCCATCGCGCTGATCGGCGGCGGTACGGGAATGATCGGGGATCCGTCGGGAAGGTCGGATATGCGCCAGATGATGACACAGGAGACGATTCAGCACAACTGCGACTGCTTTAAGAAGCAGATGAGCCGGTTCATTGATTTTTCCGAGGGCAAGGCCATGATGGTAAATAACGCGGACTGGCTGCTGGATCTGAATTATATTGAAGTGCTGCGGGAGGTAGGAGCGCATTTCAGCGTGAACCGTATGCTGACGGCGGAATGCTACAAGCAGAGGATGGAGAAAGGCTTAAGCTTCCTGGAATTTAACTACATGATCATGCAGGCATACGATTTCTACGCATTGTTCCAGAAATATGGCTGCAACCTGCAGTTTGGCGGGGACGACCAGTGGAGCAACATGCTGGCGGGAACCGAGCTGATCCGCCGGAAGCTGGGCAAGGACGCCAGCGCCATGACCATTACGCTGCTGCTCAATTCCGAGGGCAAGAAGATGGGCAAGACCCAGTCCGGCGCGGTCTGGCTGGATCCGGAGAAGACCTCTCCCTTTGATTTTTACCAGTACTGGAGAAATGTAGGAGACGCGGATGTGCTGAAATGCATCCGGATGCTGACCTTCCTGCCGCTGGAGCAGATCGATGAGATGGACGCATGGGAAGGCAGCCAGCTGAACCAGGCAAAGGAGATCCTGGCTTATGAGCTGACCAGTATGGTCCACGGAGAAGAGGAAGCGAAGCGCGCCCAGGAGAGCGCAAGGGCGCTGTTCAGCCAGGGAAATGCGGCGGATATGCCCACTGCGGAGCTGACCGGGGAAGACCTGACGGAGGGCGGCATCGACATCCTGACCATGCTGTTAAAGAGCGGCCTGGTGCCATCCAAGGCAGAGGCAAGGCGCGCCGTACAGCAGGGCGGCGTGGCTGTGGACGGCGAGAAGGTGTCAGACATCCAGGCTGTATTCGGAAAGGAAAAGCTCTCCGGAGAGGGGCTGGTTCTGAAAAAAGGAAAGAAGAACTTCCGGAAGGTGATCTTAAAATAGTATTTGCGGATCGTCTGCTGGGCACCGGATTTTATCGGCCATGAGTATCACTCAAATATAGAAATGTATCCTGCAGGAGCAATAGCATATCCGTTTTTATCCAAAAGAAAGGATCAGGGGCTGTTTACAGAGTACTTCTGCGCAGCTTCAAAACGGCAGGGCGGCGAGTCGCCGTCCGGGAAACAAATATCAGCGCTCCATCCGGACAGACCATATATGGAAAATCTGTTCGCGGCATTTTTTTATACAGAACCATCGTATGCAGAAAATCTGTCTGCGGCAGTTCCTCTGTCTTTCAACGGATGGAGCACCGGGGACATAAGACCTCCGGATGCTCCGATGTACTTCCGCACACTTCCGTGTGCTTTTCCGGCATAGCCTTGGTACACCTGCGCATCCTATGGAATCCATTTTTTGTATTGCTCCTGCATGATATGACATGCACAGCCGCATAAGGATGTATGCCGCTTGGCGGCTGCGGCCAGTGCGATACTCACGGCAGATTTTATCGGCCGTGAACATGACATTCGAAAGGAAGTGCATGAGAATGAAGGGAAAGGACTTATGGAAATATTGTACTTCGGAGCAGGTTCAGGCCGCGCTCCGTTCCCTTCATCTTCTGGACGGCGTGCGTATCGAAGAGGAAAAATATTTTTCCTGCCTGTATGCGGTCAGCAACCATCCGGAGCGGCACTATCATCCGGCATCCGTTCCGAAGAGGGGCGGAGGCACGCGAAAGCTTCTGGTACCGGACGATCTGCTGTGCCGGATCCAGAAAAACATCCTCCGCCATGTACTGGCGGATTTTCCGGTTTCGGACTATGCCGCGGCATATAAGCCGGGGACAGCCGTTACGGAAAACGCGAAGCCCCATGTGGGCGCGAAGGAGATCCTGAAGCTGGATATCCGGAACTTTTTTGACAGCATCACCTATTTTCAGGTTTACCGAAATGCATTTCCCGCCGTGTATTATCCGCCCCCGATCCGCACGATGCTGGCAAGCTTATGCTGCTGCCGGGATTCGCTGCCGCAGGGGGCACCTACCTCTCCGGCCATTTCCAATCTGGTCATGAAGCCCTTTGACGAATATATGGGAGCATGGTGCCAGGAGCGGGGAATCTGGTATACAAGATACTGCGACGATATGACCTTTTCCGGGGAATTTGACAGGCGGGAGGTCAAAAATAAGGTGAGGGGATTTCTGGCGGCGTATGGATTCGAACTGAATGAAACAAAGACGCGGCTGCAGAAGGCGCATCAGCGGCAGACGGTGACAGGCATCGTGGTCAATGAAAAGCCCCAGGTCAGCCGTGAATATCGGAGAAAGCTGCGGGCAGAGGTCTACTACTGCAGCAAATTCGGTGTGGAATCCCATTTGCAGAGATGCAGGGGAGAGGAATGGACAAAGAAAATTTCCCGGGAAATGGATGCTGACTGTGTGCGCTATCTGCAGCAGCTTCTGGGAAAGATCAATTATGTGCTGCAGGTGAATCCGGAAGATCCGGAATTTTGCAGGGCGAAGGAGCTGGTGCGGGAGATGCTTGCAGTGCGGAACTTAGAAAGGGGAGAGAACAATGGCCATGAATCCGAAAAAATTATTAAAAATGCAGATGGCATGGAAGCAGTTTAACGATACACATCCCAAAGTACTGCCCTTTATCAAGGCGGTGGAGGCGGCAGGCATCCGGGAGGGGACTGTGATCGCGATCACCGTGGAAACGCCGGAAGGCGAGAAGTATGAGAGCAATATTAAGGTACGGCAGTCAGACCTGGACCTGCTTAAAGGGATGAAGGAGGACTGATCCAAACTCTCCGTTTTATTACAATAAATTGCATAAAACTGGGATTCCGGATTGTAACCGTATAGGCGGAAAGATTTTATCGGTCATGGGTATAAACAAAACTGGCCTGTATAAAAATAACAAAAATGGTCATTTCCATGTGGTCACCACAGTGATAGGATAGGAAAGAACTTAAAAACAAATATTTACAAGATGAAGAAGAAAAGAGGTTATCTATCATGGAAAAGAGAAATCAGACCATTTTGAAACTGGCGCAGACTGCGTTGATGGCGGCGCTCTGCTTCGTATCCTTTACCTTTCTGCAGATTAAGATCCCCATGCCGGGCGGCGACGCAACGTCCATTCACATCGGGAATGCCTTCTGCGTACTGGCGGCGCTTCTGCTGGGAGGTGTCTACGGCGGACTGGCCGGCGCGGTGGGTATGACGATCGCGGATATCATGGATCCGGTCTACATTCTGGGCGCGCCCAAGACCTTTGTCTTAAAGCTCTGCATCGGGCTGATCGTCGGCCTGGTGGCCCACAAAGCGGCAAAGATCAATGAAAGCACGGATAAAAAATACATTTTCCGCTGGAGCGTGATCGCTTCGGTGGCGGGGCTTGGGTTTAATGTGATCGCGGATCCGCTGGTGGGATATTTTTATAAGCAGTATGTCCTGGGGCAGCCCCAGCAGATGGCGGAGGTGCTGGCAAAATGGAGCACGGCGACGACATTTGTCAATGCGGTGGTATCGACCATTCTTGTGGCGTTTCTCTACAACGTACTCCGTCCGGTGCTGTTAAAATCCGGCCTGCTGGACTTGAGGAGCCAGGTAAAGGAGCGGGCGGTCTGACCGCAGCGTTTACCTGCCGTGGGGCATCCGATTGAAACGGCAGGCATCCGCAACCGCCATATCGCCGGAAGGTTATGAACGGCCGAATGGCCATGATGGGATGTCCTTGGGCATAAGGCTGCGGACTTCATCCAGTGCGGCGGCCAGTGTTTCCAGCTCGTCATAGGACTCAAAGGCATCCGACATGATCGTAAGGATCCAGTCATGGCCGTCCGCCCGAATGATCCCGGCGTCATTGCGGGCGATATCCTCCCAGTCAGAATACCAGCCGGCCTTTGTATACACTGTATGGTCCTCCCCCAGGGCAGATCCGATAAAGGATTCCGCAGTGTCGGTGTAAAGGCTTCGGCACCAGCTTGAATTTTCATTCGTATCTTCAAAAAAGTAAAAATAAGTGCCGATCCAAAGCTGCGTCAGCTCCTTTGGGGTGAGGTAAGGATACCAGTTGTAATCATCAACGATCGAATCGGAAACCGCGGTATATTCCGTCATATCGAACATCACGTCATTTCCATATAAGTAATGCAGAGCTTCATAATCTTCATTACTGGACCAGACGATCGTATTTTCCATCAGAGATTCCGTATATTCATCGACCGCCTCCGGGCTGAATTTATTGAGCGCCGCAACATAAGGCCCCTTCATGGTGCTTGCGCTGTAAAAACTGTAATCCGGATCAAAGCTGAAATAATTCCCGGAATGTAGATCCAGCAATATAAAACCGATCCTGTGGCCTTCTTCCTCAAATTCATCAAGGATGTCCCGGATTTTTTCCGCTGGAGGTGAGAACAGGAGATCCGCCTGGGAACAGGAGAGCTCCTCGCCGCCGGGAATTTCGCTGACAATGGACAGCAGAAAATCCAGATCCGGTTTCTCCGGCGCAGCTGCCTCTGACAGAGTCCATGCCGTACTGCCATCATCAGAGATGAACTCGGGATCATCAGAAGAAGACACTGCAGACAAGGTATATTCTGCAGAGGATCCTTCCAGAGCTTTGTTGGAATGGAAATCCTGTGTTTCCGCAGACGCCATATAGGAAAAGTCCTGGGAGGAAACAGAAGGCTCTGTGGATTTCTGAGCCGGATCAGCAGCCTCCGAAACATTGTGCAGAGAGCACGCTGTCCATCCGAAAACAGACAGAACCGCAGTGAAGAGGAGTGCGGCAGCGGCCTGCAGGATCCGTTCCCGATTCCTATGCAGAAATATGGAGCAAAGGAAATCTCCTTCACAAGTGCGCCTGATTTTTGCAAATAGAGATTGAATCAGCAGATGTATGCTCTTTATCATTTGTATGTACCTCATGATGTATAGATTCCTATTGCAATCTATTATAATTTGTCGTTACTGTTCACACCCTGACCGGGTGCTCACAGTAACGGCATCCGGCTCATTGGAAAGTCGCCTGAAGGCGAGGAGCCGGATGCCCGCCCCATCACTATATTGGCCGGATGTCGTGCAGCAAGTGCACGACACCGTGTGAACAGTAACAATTTGTCACCAATTTTCGGCAGAAAATTGATGACCTGCTTGCGCTTTAGCGCAATACCTATTATACTTGATGATGGAAAAAAATGTCAATGGCGGCAGGCGGTCTACTTGACAAGTATTTCTTTTCGAGAAACAAACGGGGGTAAAGAGAATGGATGTTGTGACGATTTTGGATGAACTGCAGAACCGAGCGCTGCGTGACCCGGAGGTCAGGAACAGGCTTTTGGATACCAGGCAGGCAAAGGAGCCGCTTACCGCATTTTGCGGGGTATGCCGGGAACTGGGATATGAAATCTACGAGATGGACCTGATCTGCGCCGGAGAGGAATTTCACGCCGCAATGAAGCGCAGCACCAACGGCGGCGGAGAAAATTCCCCGATGCTGGCCGGAGAAGATGATTTTTATGAATTATTTATGACGGGCATATCATGTGTTTAAAGGAGGAGAACAATACTATGGGGATTTTTGATGTTTTTAAGAAGAACAGGAAGATGGATACAGCGGAAATCCATGTAAGTGAAGAGCAGCAGGAACCAGAGAGCACGGACACGGCAGAAGCAGAAAATGACGCTGCTATTGAGGAAAAGGACATGGACCGCATCCTGAAATGGATCCGGGAGAAAACCGCAGCAACAGCTTACCGACTGACGGTCAATACGGATCAAAAGCCCGGGCTGTCCGATACAAAATTTGGAGGCGTTCCCTATTGGAATCCGGAGATGGAATATCCCCGGGACTCGGAAGGCGCTCCATTGGCATTGCTGGCTCAGCTGAATATGAAGGATTTTTCCGGCAGTCCGATGTATGAAATACTTTGGGGTGACTGCGGTGTCGCAGGCTTTTTCGTGAATCGGGAAGATCTGAAAAAATGGGATTTCTCAAAAGTAATGTATAACTGGGATTGCTGCTGATCCGGCAGAGAATCTCATGGACGATGTACTATCCCTCAATATCTGCGCCAGCAAGCCCCCCATCTGCATTTCCGCGTACCACGATCCAGTGTCCGAAAAAGAGATCGTCATCGTCATATTCCGCTTCAAAAGTGCCGCAGCTACTGATGTGAAATCTGGGGCATCCGATCCTTCTGGCAAAATCCGCTTCCGTGATCTCCGGTGCATCCTCTTTATCCTGCCAGTCATTTGCAAGGCCGGTCAGTTCATTGGCCGCATATTCCCGGAGCTTCTGATCCCAATTTTCCGCATCTGCCAGTAGCAGGCGGAGCGTCTCCAATGCAGACGCAGCAGTATTGCCATCGCCATCCGTATCCAGCAGCACATCTTCCGCATGTCCCAGCCAGTTGATCTGTCCCTCGAACCAGTCATATTGCCGGTTTAAATGAAACGTCCCTGCTTCATTCCGGATAGAAACCGGCTTCAGATACTCTTCACGGATTGCTTCAAGCTGCAGCTCTTTTTCCTGCTTCCGAAGGATCTTCACGATATAGTATCGGTTTTTAAATGGTTTTCCCAGAGGATTTAATACGTCTGGCTTCATCTTTCGTACCAGAACCGTGTAGATTCCGTAATCCTGAAAGTGATGCTTATCCTTGCTGGAGGAGCGGCGGACCACCCAGCAGAGGAACCCTCTTTCCCTGACTGCGCGGCCGCTTTCCGGGTCTATATATGCCAGGAAGGATACTACAGGAAAAAGAAAGTCCCCATCCACTGCGCCGCCCTTTGTAACTTCTTTCAAGAGGACAGTCAGCTCCTGTTCTTCTGTTTCATATTTTTGGAGGAACTCTGCAGCCGGATCCGGCGCGCCGCTCTTCATTTGATTACCCGATGATAATGCTTTTTTGAAAAAATGGAACATCTGTCTATTCTCCCTGCCAGTGTTTTGTGATCTGTAATCTATGGCTACGACGTGCAGTCATATTTTTATTACACGCAAAATCCGTCTTGTTTTGAATTTCTGTCTCATATTAGCAGTATATCTGCATCTGTGAAGAAAATCAAGCTGAAATCAGGTGGATCAGGACACAAAAACTTTAACGATTTTTCCCAAAATAGTGATAAAATCGTAACGAAATCTGAAAAACAGACTCTTATAGTTAAATGGGAAAAGAGGCGGGAGAATGTGGGATGTGGAACAAGTCTATATCGAATATATGCCGCAGGTCTATAAATATTTATTTAGCCTGTGTCAGAAGGAAGATCTTGCGGAGGAACTCACGCAGGAGGTATTCTGCCAGGCATTAAAATATATTGACAGCTTCCGGGAAATTGGGGAGATCATGGAACGGAATGAGAATTGGGCAAGGGTAACATTTTACCGGGGGAAGCAGAAGATCAGAAAGGGGAGAATGCAGCTGGGAAAGCGACCCGTCTGACGGGAGGATGGCGGAATGGAGATTCACCTTTCATGATAAGGTCGTGACGATTCGGAACGGGGAATTGGTCTCCATATATGATGCGAATCCTGAAAAACGACGTTGACAACGCTTTTGAGAGCATGTTATACTGATTCTACAACTACTATATTATTTACAATAGTTAATTGAGGAAAGAAGCATCAGGAAGGAGGACGACTATGGACCAGCAGACCTATCTGAAAAAGTTTTCACATTCTGTTCGGTGGCGATTGCCGAAACCGGAGGCAGACGAAGTGCTGGCAGACTATGAAGCACTGTTTTCTGAGCGCCTGCCAGGAAATGACGATGCATGGATACAGGAATTAGGTGAGCCGCTGGAAGCCGCCCGCCTTCTCACAGAGCCGAAGATGTACCACCGCTGGCTGGCGGCATTTGGCCTGATGGCTTTCTGCCTGCTGCTGCCCGAGTACCTGCTGCTGCGGGCAAGATTCAACCAATACCCGCTGGGGCTGATGTCCATACTGCTTGCCGCAGGGACGGCAATTGCCCTGATCTGCTTTCGGCCGCACCGGGAAGAGACGGCAAGAGCTCCTTTTCCGAAAGGGCTTTGTCCGATGCTGTCCGTCCTGCTGCTGATCATGGCTGCCGCCGCTGCCGTACTGGCAGGGCTGATCACGGGAATCTGGGAGCTTTTGCCGCCGGCATGGTACGGCAGGATCGCATATTCGACTATGGGAATCTCCGGCACTGCCGCGGCGGTGACCGGCTTGTTCGGCCTGGTCAAGGCCCGGATGTCAGACCGCCGCTGGCGCGCCCTGTATATCATGGGACTTATGGTTCTGGTGGAATGCGTTTTGGTCATTGCGAATCTGGTCAGTATGGATCTTGGCTCGACATCCTCCGACTGGTGGGTTTCCTGCGCCGTCAGCTTAAGTGTCATCGGCCTTGCGGGTCTGGCTGGAGCGGGGGTATCCCTATGTTAAAAAAGGATTTGATCGAGCTGTGCCTGCTGCATGTCCTGTCCGCCGAGGATTTATATGGATATGAAATCCTGCGCCGGATTCACGAAAGCTTTCCCGGTACACAGGAGAGCGGTATTTATGCGCTGCTCCGGGGATTGTGCAGGGAAGGCTGTACGGAGCAATATGAGGGAGAGACCTCCGAGGGTCCCACAAGAAAATATTACCGCATTACCAGGGCAGGACAAAGAAAACGGGAAGAACTGCTGGATGAATGGCGGCGTCTTTGCGATGCACTGGCTGCATTGGGGGTGGAATAGCAGGTACCATTTATTTCAGTAAAAGGGGATTGTATATGAAGAAATTGATCGCAGAAGAATATAAACGGTTTGAAGACATCAAACAGATTCGTGAAGACGGCTCAGAATTTTGGAGTGCAAGAAAACTTGCGGCTGCTTTGGATTATAATAAATGGGAAAATTTTTCTAAAGTAATTAAAAGAGCGATGATTGCCTGTGAGAATAGTGGTCATCCAATAGCTTTCGATTTTCCTGAGGTCAGGAAAATCGTAGAAGCAGGTGTAACAAAAAAGCCAATTTTGGATTATGAATTGTCCAGATATGCCTGTTATTTGATTGTGCAGAATGGTGATCCACGAAAAGAAGTGATTGCTTTGGGGCAGACATATTTTGCAATCCAGACGTATCGTCAAGAGGTGGCGGATCATTTTAATGAGTTAAGTGAGGACAATCGCAGACTTGTTGTGCGTGGGGATATTAAGCAATGGAATCAAATGCTTGCAGAGACAGCACATAAAGCAGGTGTAATTACAAATGAGGAATTTGCAATTTTTCAAAATGCGGGTTATATGGGACTGTCTGGCGGCTTAGATGTAGATGATATTCATACAAAAAAGGGATTGGAAGTTGGACAGAAAATCCTTGATTACATGGGTAGTACGGAATTGATTGCCAATCTGTTTCGTATATCCCAGACCGAAGAAAAATTGCGGAAAGATGAGGTTGATAATGCGAAAACGGCAACGTCGGTTCATTATTCTGTGGGGAGAGAGGTACGGACTGCAATAGAAAAGATTGGCGGGACAATGCCTGAGGATTTACCCACTCCAGAAAAAAGTATCCAACAGATAGAAAAAGAGCAGATGGCTCGTTTAAAAGCAAAAGCCAAAAAGGGAAAATTGATGCTTGATGAATAAGAAGTGAAGGTGTGCCTGGTATCAGGCATGGGTATAAAACTACAAAAAATTTCCAGCTGTGCGGTTGCTGATTCGGCACAGTTATAAAACGGAGAGAACAATACCATGATTCATAAAACGGATTTCATTATCATAGGCGCGTCCATCCTGGATGTGCTTGCGCAGCCGGTTTCGGCAGACGTATTTAACACAGGTTCGGTGTCTGCCGATCATACGGCCATGCATACCGGAGGAGACGCCCTGAATGAAGCCGCGGTGCTTGCCGCGCTCGGCGCCTCCGTCCGGCTGGTCAGCAGGATCGGCACAGATTACGCCGGAAAGTATATCCAGGCGTTTTGCAGGAATGCCGGGATGGATACGTCCTTTCTGCAGGAGGAAGCTTCTCTGGAAACAGGAGTGAACCTTGTTCTGGTGGACGATTCCGGGGAACGGCATTTTATTACGTCCCGGAATGGAAGCCTGCGGAAGCTCGATCCGGCGGATATCTCCGATGAGGCACTGGCGGGAGGACGATATCTTTGCTTTGCCAGCATCTTTGTCTTTCCGGCATTCGATGACACTGCCCTGGTCGGATTATTTTCCAGGGCAAAGGCAAATGGTCTGATCCTCTGTGCGGACATGACCAAACGGAAGAACGGCGAGACATTGGAAGATTTGAAAAACAGCTTGCCGCTGCTGGATTATATTTTTCCGAATTATGAGGAGGCGAGCCTTCTGACCGGCTTGTCGGACGAGGATGAGATCGCGGACGCATTTCTCGCATATGGGGTGGGATGTGTCGTTCTGAAGGCCGGAGCGAGGGGATGCTTTATCAAAACAAAAGCAGAGCGGCATTGGATCCCGGCCTATCCCCATGCCCGCTGTCTGGATACGACCGGTGCGGGGGATACCTTTACGGCCTGTTTCCTGGATGCACTAAGCCGCGGGAAGACACTGCCGGAATGCGGAAGCTTTGCGAATGCGGGGGCTTCCATCTGCATTGAAAGGATGGGGGCGACAGGCGGAATCCGAAGCAGGGAGCAAGTTATGGAGCGATATGCAAAAATCAACGGTATATAGATTAAGAAAGGATCACCAGATGAAAAAGCGTACGAAAGAAATTTTGGAAATTCTGGATCAGCAGTACGGCACGGAGTATGTCTGCTACCTGAATTATGAGACGCCCTGGCAGCTTCTGATCGCTACGATGCTGAGCGCCCAGTGTACGGACGCTCGTGTCAATATCGTGACCAAAGACCTGTTCCGGAAATACACCTCCGTGGAGGCATTTGCAAATGCAGACCTGGCAGAGCTGGAACAGGACATCAAGCCCACGGGCTTTTACCACAACAAGGCAAAAAATATCATTGCCTGTATGCGCGCGCTCCGGGATCGGTTCGGCGGGGAAGTGCCGCGGAGTCTGGAGGATCTGACCTCCCTGGCCGGAGTAGGACGTAAGACGGCAAATGTGATCCGGGGAAATATTTATCATGACCCGAGTGTGGTGGTAGATACGCATGTGAAGCGGATCTCCAACCGGCTCGGGTTGACGGAAAATTCCGAACCGGAAAAGATTGAGCAGGATCTGATGAAGGAGCTGCCGAAGGACCACTGGATCCTGTACAATATCCAGATCATCACATTTGGCAGGAGCATCTGTACGGCACGGAATCCAAAGTGTGAGGAATGTCTTCTGACGAAATACTGCCGCGGAACATGATTATGTTCATGGGGTGGCAGTGTGAACCTTTTATATCATGTTTGAGTAAGATTGACAAGTTCCAGTAGTTCATGTGGAAAATTTATACTATTTAAATTCACACCTTTAGCAACATAGCGAATGGTACGATATATTTGATCAGAAGCTTTTTTAGACAGGATGGCTATTACCTGTGATTGATTACGTGTCAGTTTTTTTATGTCCTCCAACAAGGCTGACGCTGGAACATAGGATCCGCTGTCGATTTCTTTCAGACCAGGACAGAAATGGACATTGCCGATCAGTTTATCTGCTACCAGTAGGTATAAAAAATAAAAGAGAGGAAAGAGCCACCAATGTGACGCATAACCTCCCTTTTTGGCTAATTTTAGTGTTGTCTGTCAACATCTGCTTTTGCAGTAATGATTACGGATTTTAGTGTTGCCCGTCAACATTCAGTTTCCTGATCATGATTTCAGATTAAAGTGTTAGCCCACCCAGAGAAGCACGCTTCTCTGATTACTATTATATGAAAAGGTATCTTTTATGTCAACAGGTTTTTGCTTTTCGAGCAAGTCAAACACACAGCTCTTTGATAGATTTCAAAACCTGGATGATCTTCTCCTGCTTTTCAGGCGGGAACTGATGCAGGATATTGAGCGCCTCGGCGTCCCGGGTACCGGAAATATCATGCTGCTTTTTCTCCTCCTGCCCCGCATTTAAAATAGAATCTACCGTGACATTGCATAGCTTTGCATAATACATCAGGACGCGCAGGTTCAGCTTTGCGCGGTTGTTTTCAATATTGCTGACAAAGGACACCGTGCAGCCCAGATCCCCCGCAATCTGTTCCTGAGTGTAAGAATGCTCTGTTCTCAAACGCTTTAATTCCATTCCGATTTTTTCAAAATTATACTGATCTAAACTGTAATGCTCCATATCCATCTCCTGATATATTGATAAATATAGTTTATTATATTTTGAGGTTGAAAACAACTGGCTTGTTTAGTATAATATAGTATACTTATTGATATATATTGAGCGTTCTGCCCATACAAAAACAATTGAATGGAAAAAGGAGGCAAACCATGAACATCAGAGAAGCGAAGAATGAGATCAAAAGAACGGTTGAGATGTATCTGGATAAAAATGAATTTGGAGAGTATACGATTCCGATTTCCAAACAGCGTCCTATCTTTATGACAGGCGTCCCCGGGATCGGGAAGACCGCAGTCATACAGCAGATCGCGTCGGAGCTGGATCTTGCGCTTGTTTCCGGTTCCATGCGCCATCACACACGGCAGAGCGTGCAGGGACGTCCTGTGATCAAAGCCCGGGACCATGACGGGACACAGATTTATGTATCCGAATTTACGATAAGTGAGATCATTGCTGCCGTATATCATGTGATGGAGGATTCCGGGAAAAAGGAAGGGATTCTTTTTTTGGATGAGATCAACTGCGTCCCGGAGGCGCTGGAGCCGATGGTGTATCAGCTCCTGCAATACAAGACCCTGGGCAATCGGCAGGTGCCGGAGGGCTGGGTCGTGATCACGGCGGGCAGCCGGCCGGAGCACAGCAGACCGGCAAAGGAATTTGATATATCTGTCATGGACCGTGTGAAACGGATGGACATTGCGGAAGACTTTTCAATCTGGAAGCAATACGCTTATCAACAGGGCATCCATTCCGCTGTGATCACGTTTCTGGAGATCCATCCGCAGTGGTTTTATTCTGTCCGTACGATGGAGGAAGGGATGCGGTACGTGACGGCACGGGGGTGGGAGGCGTTATCGACGGCGATACGGCTGTATGAGAAGAAGGGTTTTGAGATCACCGGAAGGCTGATCGGACAGTATATTACGGATGCGGAGATCGCAGAGGAGTTCGGGATTTACTATGGCCTATATCGGAAATGCACAGCAGATTACCGGATCGCGGATGTTCTGTCGGGCAAGGCCGGTAAGGAGATCGTCCAAAAGTCACAGCAGGCGGAGAAGGAGGAGCGGTATTCTATCCTGGGCCTGATTCTGGAAACGCTGGGGGAAGGATTTCGAAAGTCAGCCAGCCGGGAGCACTGTCAGAAGATGGAGGAGAAGGCGCTTGACAGCATGAAAAAAGCAGTCAAAGAGGACCGGATTCCGGTATATCTGCTGCTGCAGGAGCAGACGGATTGGCTCCAGGAAGAGCTTCGGGAACGGACTGCGGCCAATAGTATAACGGCGGGGGAGAGGGAGCAGTATCTTGCGGTCATGCGGACGTTGGCAGAGTATAAAAAGAATCCGGATACGGGGGTGCCGCAAAAGGACTTTGATAAGATTAAGAAGCAGTTCGGCCGGGAGGTCAGGCAGCATGAGAAGCAGAACGCCCAGGTGAAGGCTCTGCTGGAGGCAGCCTTATCCTTTCTCGAAGAAGCATGGGGAAAGAATTGTCAGGAAATGGCATTTTTCCTGGCGGCGCTGGCATCCTGGGCGGACAGCCCGGCTTATATCAGCCAATGGGGGCGCGAAGCCTGTTTTCGATATGAACCGGAGCAGAGGCTGGCGGTGTGAGTGGGTACATGTAACCAATCACCGTTACTGTTCATACCCTGACCGGGTGCTCACAGTAACCAATCACGTTACAGTTCACTCCTGGGCCGTGCACAACGCTGCACGGTCACAGGCCAGTACGTACTGGGGCTGGAATCCGGCCTCTTGCCGTAAGGCAACTCTAAATAGGCCGGATTCGTTACAGTT
>CAYQBE010000006.1:1854-66126 GCA_964415625.1 uncultured Clostridium sp. | reverse complement strand
GGACTGCAATACCGAAAACGCCTGCTTATATTTTTCTTTATTCGTCATCTTCCCACTCCTCCTGCAATTTTTCTTTGAGCATCCCACGTCCGCGCGACAGCCTTACCTTGACGTTGCTTTCTGTGATTCTCAGAATATCCGCGATCTCATGTACGGTGTAATCCTCATAGTAAAACAAATGGATCACGATCCGGTATTTTTCCGGAAGCTTCATGACTGTTTCAAACAGTTCTTCCGATTCCGGAGTCTCAAATGTCAGAGTCTCCATATAGTCCTCCAACGGCACCTTATTTCTTCTCCAAAATGTCCGGTTCGTATTTTTTGCTTTATTGATCGCCACACGGATCAGCCATGCACGGATGTGCTGCTCATTGTCAAATTCTTTCTTTAATAAATAGTACTGAATGAATGTATCCTGAACAACATCCTCTGCGTCTGCCGCATTCTTGCAGATGTTAAAGGCTGCCGCATAAAGATTGTTCCGGTATTTTTCAAACAGCTCTTTTACTGATGGTTTCATGAGTACTCCTCTGGTGTTTATTGAAAGGCCCTTCACTAATCATACACCTGGGAAAACAAAAAGGTTACATAAAAAGTTGAAGGTGATTTCCTTCACCATCTGTTTTTCTTTCAATCTCTTCCACTTGAATCCCATAAGAGGGCAGGCATCGTTTCATGGCAGCGTTATAAAAATCTGTTACCCTGCAGAAAGGCTCTGTCCCGATAATCTCATATCTGCATTATAAGGGGGTAAGGGAAGATATACTTTCTTTTCGGGTTATCTGTTTGATTTTTCAGCAATGTAAAGAAGACTGTGAAAGTCGGAGTTTTTAAATCCTATTTTATCACAGCCTCTTTTTCAGATACAGAAAATCAAATCATTTGGTTTTTGGGTTAGAATTCTGATATTTTACTCGTCGGCGGTACTGGGCGGGGTTCATGCCGTATTGTTTGTGAAAAGCATGATTGTAACTGCGCAGATCAGTAAAACCATGTCTGATTGCCAGTTCCAATAGTGGGATATCCGTATTTTCAAGGTCTGATTGGGCATGTGTCATACGGATTCTTGCTAAATGTTCACGGAAACCTTCCCCTATGTATTTTTTGAACTCACGCGATAAATGTTCTTTTGAAAGACCGGCAAATGCGGACAGATCATCTAATGTCAAAGGCTCCGCATAATGTTCTTGTATATAGGACATGATTTCCTGAAAACGGGTTCGGTATTTTAAGGTTGAAAGCTTACTTTTATTCCCCTCCAACGCAAGATTTGAGCGTTGAAAATAGGTAAGTAAAATAAAGGATATCTGAAAAAGCAAACTGTTAATCACCAGATTTTGATAAGGGACAGATTCAGAAGACCGGGAAATATTATTCAGCTTTTCTATGTAAGAAATTAATTCTTTCCGCTTATCCTCGTTACCGCTTAATTCAAAATAAGAGTATTTTGAGGATTCACAATATTTCTTCTCAAATTCCGGACCAAAAGTAATTGATATTCCATAATGGGTGAATCCGGTTAATGGAACGACTGTATGGATTTGATTCCGGTTGATAATTGCAACGTCATGTTTGTCAAGTATAAAATGCTTTTTATCACAGCGGATATCCAGTTTTGAATCCAGGGAGCATATTAATTCTAAGGTTTCATGCCAATGGGGAACAGTATTAAAGCCAGAGGCAACGGATGGATCATGTAAAGCAATATGTGCCGGGATATGTTCTTGTGTTACGACTATTTGATGAACTGGTGTATTCATATCATTCCTCCTCGAAAAGAACAGAATAAATATATAGTCAAAAATAACAAAAAATGCAGTTTTCTTCACAAAAAAGTGCAACTATTTGATTTTTTCTTTTTATTTTAAGCGTATAAAAACAACTTTGTCAACAAAAAAGAAGAAAAAAGCAGCAAAATATTGATATTTTTTTCAAAATACATATCAATAACTTGTAGATTTTTCCGCAAGGATACCCATTCGTTATGTAAAAAAATATTTTATAATAAATTTAGTTGCAGCAACAAGTATTTTCATGGAGGTAATGATATGGCAATCATCAGAGCAAATTTCTATTCCAATATGTTAATGAGGACAGTTCCCATTACTGCTGTTCTTCCGAATGACGGAGCTGTTTACCCCGGGCAGACCCCGCAGTTTGTAACAGGCAGCATGAAAACTTTATATTTACTCCACGGCATTATGGGCGATGAGAATGATTTTATATCCAATACGAGAATTAAGGAATTAAGTGAAAAATATAAAATTGCTGTTATTATGCCGGCAGGTGACAACCATTTTTATGTGGATGATGAAGCGGGAGTAAATAATTATGGAAGATATATAGGAGAAGAGCTTGTGGAATATACCAGGCGTTTGTTCCATCTCTCAGACCGGCGGGAAGATACTTTTATCGGGGGGCTTTCTATGGGGGGATACGGAGCAATGCGCAATGGTTTGAAATACGCGGATACATTTGGGAAGATTTGTGCTTTTTCAGGCTGCTATATTGTGTTCAGGATTGTAGATGCAGGAGGGAAACCTTTTACCGATGATGTTTCAGGCCCTGCATTTCAGAGACGCGTATTTGGAGATTTGACTAAAATACAGGAAAATGATCTGGATCCAAGGGTCCTCTATAAAAAACTGAAAGAGCATAACCGTCCCATTCCAAAGATTTTTATGACGGAGGGAAGTGAAGATTTTCTGCTGGATGTAAACCATAAAATGAGGGATTTCCTTGCAGACAATGGGGCGTCATTTACATACATCGAGGACAGCGGAAAGCATGATTGGGATTTTTGGAATAAGCACCTGGAAGAAGCAATACAGTGGCTTATAAAGGAATCGGTATCATAGCCGGATAAAATAGCTTTTTGTTAAATGAATAGAAAGAAGGAAGGAAGGAAGATAAAAATGGCAAATAATAGTAAGAATAGTGTCGGGATTTTTGAAAAACTTGTTTATGGTTCCAGTGGAATTGGATTGAATGCCATGTACACGTTGTTCAGTACATATGTTTTGTTTTTTTACACAGATGTTGTGGGGTTTTCACCGGCAATTGCGGGCGTAGTTATATTAGTTTCAAAGCTGATGGATGGGATTTCTGATCTGATTGCGGGGCAGTATATTGATACCCATAAAGGCAAGGGAGGACATTGTATTCCTGTTATTACGCGATGGACGATCCCTATGGTTCTTTCCGTAACGCTTGTTTTCCTGGTGCCTGATTCTACGGTAGTGGTGCAGACGGCATTCATTTTTGTGACTTATAATCTGTTTAATACGGTTGTCTATACATTAGTAAACGCTGCCTGTGCAGGCCTGGCTTCTTATGCAACAGATGATGAAAAGAGCAGGGCGCAGATGTTAATGTACGGCATGATGTTTAATGCCCTTGCCCAGACAATTATGGCGAGCGTTATGATGCCTATGGTTGAGTTTTTCGGAGGCCAGCAGAGCCAGTCTGCATGGATTAAAGCAGTCCTTGTTTTTGGCGTGATTGGCGCATTCTTCCTGTTCCTGAATGTTTTTGTAGTGAAAGAGCGTGTGGACAATCCTGCGCCTCCTGAAAATTTCTTAAAGGGATTGAAGTGTGCATTGACAAATAAATATTGGGTGATTTCTGTTTTACTTAGTATATCTTCCAACTTTATCCTGCTTATCAATCTGTCAATTTCCGTTTATTATCTGAATGTTGTCTTTGGAAATATGGCGATTATGGGAACCTGGGTTGCGGTTTGCAATATCCCCGGCATTGTGCTTGGCCTGGTTATGCCTAATCTATTGAAGATGAAAGGGATTACGCAGCAAAAGATGGTGATATTCGGCGCGATTCTGATTGGGATCGGACAGATCGCATTTATCCTTCTGCCGCAGAGTACGGCTGTATTATTAGGTACCGGGCTGATCAAAGGGATTGGCTTCGGATTTCCGATGGGTATGTGTAATTCTCTGATAGGGGAAACCATTGATTATGGTGAATGGAAAACGGGCGTACGTGTCCAAAGTGTTTTGATGGCCGGCGGAGGTGTCGGCGGTAAAATCGGACAGGGGCTGATGACCTCGTTGTTTGGATTTTTCCTGACTGCAATTAGTTATGACGGCCTGGCAGAAGTTCAGCCTGCAAGCGCTGTGAATGGCATTAATGCTTTCTTTAAATTTGCACCGCTGGTGGTTGCTGCTGTAATGCTGGTTCTTGCATTTATGTTTGATATTGAAAAGAAAAATCCGCAGATCAAAAAAGAATTAGTGGAACGCAGAGGCGAACTCTGTTAAGTTAAAAGCCGGCTGAATTTTCACGATTGATGCCATACCACTACTAAGTTGTTAACATTGGAAAAATAACTGATACAGATTGCACGGGATATTTCGTCGAGGCTTTTTGACCTGTGCAATCGGGGAAATAGACAAGCAAGAAGTGTCAGTTATTTTTCTACAGATCCTTATGTTCAAAAACCCCCGTGTTATCCTTTATGGAAAACCGGGGGTTTTCTACAACTCCTTACCGAAAGCGGCCGCGTTAGCAGACGAAAGGCCCCCGCAGGAGCCTCCCGGACTACGGGCTTCATAAGATTCTGTAGTGCGATCACTGGGTATATCTTATCCTTTCCGAATACTTTTGTCAAGAAAAAACACACCCTTTTTAGTATATTCATATTACAAGGAAGTCATGCAAATACACATACCTTGCTTTTGTCAATAAAATAGAAAACAAGATTCCGCTGTCCCCGTCCGGAAGAAAGCTGCTCAATCCCTCTGTCGATCATGGCCAGATATTCTGCGTTCATTGCAGCTTTTCCGTCTGACGGATCATTTTGCCCAGCATCCGCAGGTTCTCGGCCCGGTTCTCCATGCATGTCTCGGCCTGCAGGTTTTCCTCCAGGAGGGCCGCATACATTTTCAGATTGGTCATCGGAGTCTTGGTCTGATGGGAAATGTCAGAGACAAGGCTCTTTACATTCTCTTTTTCGCGGCGCAGGTTTTCCCCGTCAGCACCGAAGAGGCCAGATACTGCTTCCACCTGGATTCCAGCCTGGACAGCTTGGTTTCATCGTCGTCCCCCTCCTGAAATGTACGGTTAATTAGTGTGGGTTATACTAGCTCAGCCGGTCCAGTGTTTTGCTTCCGAACATAGGTCAGCTCCTTTTTTACACTCGCGGCAGTTTTTCCTGTGCAGCAGCATGCATCATATGATCAGATCATCATGGTCATATAAACAGGGATATACGTAATTCCGTCCTGGTATTTTAAGTCTTTCGTATAAATGATATATCTGTCCTCCATCTTTAACTGGTACTTCTTTATTAAATAATCAAATGACTTATGGGAGGTATAGTTCGACGATTTTACCTCTATGGGACAGATCTTTTTCTTCTTAACCGTCATAAAATCAATTTCATATTTCTTTTCCGCGGTATTTCCTTCCGGCATATACAGATATTCATGAAAATACAATGCGTGTCCGGATGCCCGCAGCATCTGCGCAACAACATTTTCCAGAATCATCCCCTGGTTGATCCCCAGCTTCCCAAAAATCAGCGCTTTATATAGATTCTCGTCTGTATCGTCCTGATTTTTCATGATCTGTGATACAAGAAGTCCGGTGTCTCCCATATATAATTTAAAGTTACTCCTGTCCGCAAACAACTCCAGGGCAACCTCTGGCTTTGTCACATGAATACATTCATTTCCGATCATGGATTCAGAAATAAAACTGACTGCATCCACATAATTCCGGTATCTCGCATTTTTTTCCACCATCGAAAACTTAAAGTGTGAATTTTTATTTTCCAACTGCTCCGGAATTGTTTTAAATACCACGGATGCCTTTTCTCTGTTCTCATCGTCATATTTTGCAAGATCTTCTTCATAGAGTGCCAGAATGTTTCGTTTTACAAAATCAATCTGTGCAAAAGTTCTTCCATTTACAAATGCATCCACCGCCTGAGGCATCCCGCCGACCGCCATGTACGTGCGGAAATCTTTCATGATTTTTCGATGAACCGCATCTCCGAGCGGTTTTCTTTTTATAAATGCGTTTTGGATCGCAGGTATCGTAACCGTATCTTTTACTGCCCACAAATATTCTTCAAAATCCATTGGGTACATCTTGAGCCTGTATTCTTCGGAAGGGATTAATATGTCCTTAACATTTTTCCTGATCGTGATCAGTGAGCCGGTCTCGATATAAGCATATCTGCCGTCCGCTACCAGATATTTAATTGCCTGTCTTGCCTGCGGAAACAGCTGAACCTCATCAAAAATAATGACGCAATTTTTTCCCTGCAGGCTTTTTCCTTTTAATAAGAACAAATTGCGGAAAAAAGTATCTAAATCGTCCATATTTTCAAGAAAGTTACTGCGTACATCCTGATTTTCTTTCACAAAATCAAGAATCATATAATCGTCATATTCCCGTTTCGCAAATTCTTCTACAATCGTTGACTTTCCAATACGTCTCGCCCCTTCGAGCAATACTGCGGATGCCCCGGCGGATAACTCTTTCCATTCCAAAAGCTTCTCGTATATTTTTCTCTTAAAGATCATACAGCATTCCCCTTTTTTTCTGGTCTCGCTTTATTATATCACGAATTTGCGAAATGTATATTACCTGTTTTTCACAAATTTACGAAATGTTTTTCTTTTGTTTTCGCGAATTTACGAAATGGTTTTTATTAATTTTAACGAATATACGAAATGTTTGAAAAATAATGCTTTGATCCAGCATCATTTTCTCAGCCTGCCGCCAATCTCATACAAAGCTATTTACTATCATCATTTCCGCAGCCCGCCGCCGATCTCATACAACGGAATATTCACCATCCAGTCCTGTTCCCTGTAATCGGACATGGACGTGCGCACCGCCAGCTCAGGATGATACTTGTTATAAAATGATTTCAAGCTCTTGGCCTGCAGATTTTCCTCCGCCTTCACCTCCACAGGCACGATTCCCTCTTCATTCTGGATCAGAAAATCGATCTCAGCCTTTGCCGTGTCCGAAGTCCAGTAAAAAATGTCGTTTTCCTCATCCGTCACCAATTGCTGCAGTACATACTGCTCTGTCAGCGCCCCCTTAAATTCCTCAAACAGCCGGTTCCCTTCCAGGATCAGCTTCGCGTTTAATCCTGCCATAGCGCCCAAGAGCCCCACATCCAGGACAAACAGCTTAAATGCCTGAAAATCCTGATACGCCCGCAGCGGATAATCGGGCTTTTTCACACGGTGGACTTTGTGGATGAGCCCGCAGTCCGTCAGCCACGTAAGCGCCACCTCATACTCTCTTGCCCTCGCCCCTTCCCGGATCAGGCCGTACAGGAACTTCTTGTTTTCCTTTGCAAGCTGCGTGGGAATCGAGTTCCAGAGCATCCGGATCCTTGTTACAATATCCGACGGGGCGTGCTTTGAAAAATCATTTTCGTATGCAGTGAGCAGGCGTTTCTGCACACCACGTACCCGCTTCAGATCCCTGGTGCTCACATACGCGGCAACCGCCTCCGGCATGCCTCCGATATAATAGTAATATTTCAGATAATCAATATATTTATTTTTAAAATTCGTGATAAGGCTGTGATCCTCCGAGTCCAGAAGCTCTGCCAGCTGCTCTTCCCCGCAGGCACACAGAAATTCCTGATAATTCAGGGGATGCAGGTCGCAGAAATCCACCTTCCCCACTGGAAAGGACGTGCCCTCGTGGAGCGCCACCCCCAGCTGGGAACTGGCAGCGATCACGTGATATTCAGGCGCCTCCTCGCAAAAATATTTCAGCGACTTGAGCGCCCTGGGAATCTCCTGAACCTCGTCGAAGATCAGAAGCGTTTTCCCGGGAATGATCTTAAATCCGACGGCGATCTCCAATGCCGAGATGATCCGTTCAATATCAAACGCATCACGGAATACATTTTCCATGATCTCATTCTCATCCATGGAAATAAACGCGCAGCTCTCATAGCACGTCCGCCCAAATTCCTTCATAAGCCAGGTCTTTCCCACCTGTCTCGCGCCCCGTATGATCATAGGCTTCCGGTTCGCATCCTCTTTCCACAGCTTCAATCGTTCGATTAATTTACGGTACATATACTCACTCACCTCTCCCGGTTCCCATTCAAGGTAAATTAGGAACTGTCGATGTCCCTGCAGCTCCTAAGCCCATTCAGGATGTTTACCTTATTCATACCATATTTTACGCAATTTTTCAATGTTTTATACACATTTTCCTCACGACTTTTTATAGAATTTATCACATTTTGCTCACGACTTTTTTCATGTTAATCACATTCCAGTCATGACTTTTTTGCATTCATCCCACATTTTAGGCACGACTTTTTATATATTCCACATTTCAGTCATGACTTTTCTGTATATGTTACACGTTTCAGGCATGACTTTTCTGTATATGTTACACGTTTCAGGCATGACTTTTATATATATATTACACATTTTCCCCATGACTTCTCCATGGTTCATCCTCATTTTCTGTACAACTTTCGCCTTCTTACCATACAAGTCTCAAATCAAGCGTTTTTTTATTTCCATCGCCATGATCACCCCAGCCATCCCAGCGGAAATCCCCACCGGATCACCTTCAGCGCCGGCACATACTCCGCCAGATCCACAAATACCGGGCAGACTGCCATCTGAACCAGCAGGATCGTCAAAGTCCATCCAGCAAAAGACGTGCTGTTGTGAAACAGACTGCCTACAGCCGGCACCCAGAGACTGCACACCAGGACAAACAGGATCATGCTGCTGATCTCTGTCCCGATCCCCCGGTGTCCCGGCGCCGACAGAATAAGGGCAATTCCCGCCGCGGCCGGAACAGTCGCCTCCGACAGACATCCCAGATACCGGAACCACCATCGCCATCTCCGATCCAGGGCCAACAGCACGCCGTTTCCATTTCCGCCGAACTTCCTCCCCTGGGCCATCCACAGGATTGCAAAAAGAAACAGCCCTGTCATCCCCTGTACCGGCCGCGCTTCCCCGGATGCACCTGCTTCCCCCCGCGGCTGCGCGGTTTCTATGATATCCATGCGGAACATCTCGCTGTCATACAGGTAACCGTCTCTTTTTTCCAGAAGCGCCTCTGTCAGACTTTCGCTGGTTCTTCCGTACATTTCTTCCTCACTGCCGATCAGTATTTTTTTACTGTAGCTTTCAAAAAATGCCGCATAAACTGTCTCCTGCGCCACCAGTCCTTTTGCGGAAAACGGCGTACAGATATAGGTTATGGAGTCCTTGAGCCGATCCTCCCAAACCCGTTCCTGGAAATCCTCCGAAAAAAGGAAACCGCATTCGATCCTGCCCGATACCAGATCCTGGCGCATGGCCTCTTCGTCCGAGTATTCGATAAACGCAAAGATACTGTCCCCGGATCGCAGGCTCTCCAAAACATTGTCTGCAGTTTCATCCGCCGCGCCGCAGATGCCGACTCTTGTATTTTCCGCGTCAGGCAAATGAATATGGGCAGTCAGAAGCACCAGGAGGATCATACCCAGAACCTGCAGCCACGAGATTTTCCGTTTGAGCCATGCTTTCAACTGCAGCGTATACCATATTTTATATTGTGCCATGAGAAGATCACCTCCTTAGGAGCTGTATGGAAATCACTTGTACATCTTGACTTGTCTATTTCTCTGGCTGCACAGATTATTTTCCTACAGATCCTTACAGCCTCCCAAAAAATACTTCCGCGCAGTATTGATGCAGAAAATTCAGCGGCAAATATTGTCCCACTTTTCCAACCATTTCCGGCAGGTACGCCGAGGGAATGACCACGCCGGAGCACAGGACCATCACCGCATTCACCGAGAGCAGGAACACCGCCCCCTGCATCCCTTTTCCAAATACGGAATAGACCGCATGAAAATAAACCGCCGCCCCGATGCCGGCCGGAATGAGCCAGAGCAGCACCGACCCGCTAAACCAGAGGAAACCGAATTTTCCCCATCTGGAAAACAGGCATCCAGCCAGATAGGAGGCTGCTGCCAGAAGCCATGACGCATTCGCCATGACCAGGATTTTAATGAGCGAAGCCTTTACTGTTCCCAGCCCCATGACGCGCAGCTTCTGCTCCACTGCCCGGCTGTTCCCCTGATATAAAAAGCTATAGTTCAGCCCGCTCATCAGCAGAAGGACTGAGACCGCCGCGGCAAAATAATACTGATACAGATCCATTTGCCCCAGCGGGGAATACACATATTCATCGAACATGCTATCTCGGTCCAGCGCGCACTTAATATACTCATAGGAAATGTAATTTGCCGCCTCGTAAGGTTTCATTTTGGAAAATCCGTCCCCCGCCAGATCGCTGGCCGCAAGCACTCCCGCCTCTGCTGTTGTAAGCAATGACACCCCGTCTGCCAGCAGCTCTCGGAACACCTGCACACGGAAAGGAGGATCCTCCGGCAGATACACGGCAATCCTTCCCTTCTCTCCGGAATACATATCCTCATAAAGGCTTTCAGGCAGTACAATGACTGCCTGAACCTCTCCTTCATATAGCTTTTCCATTGCCTCGTCCTCCGGGAAATACCGGAAATTGCAGACGGCTTCCACGCTCTCCATGGCCGAGAGGAAACGCACCACCGCCTTTGTCTCCTTTTCTCCCTCCGGCACGGCCACTCCCACATCGATCGACTGAAGCATCCGTGCGCCGAAAAACACATGGCTTAACACAGCGGCGCCGCCCAGCAGCAGCGCCGCCGCCAAAAGCAGGCTGGCCGCAGATTTCAGCAATACCTTCGCGCTCTTTTTATATTCAAGAAATAAATAGATGAAAAATGTTCTCATAACAGATTCAATTCTGCCAACAGCGCCTGGATCTCTTCCACTGACGCCTGCCCGATATCAAATTCTTCTCCGTCAAATTCCTGGAAGGAAGCGCCTTTTTCAATGGTCATACCGAAAGTCAGATCTACAGGCTCACCCTCCGTCATGATGCGGTCCATGGATGCCTTAAAGCTGTCTTTGTCCAGAAATACATTTCCCGATATGGCTGTCCTGCCGCCGTCGGCACTGATATCCAGCGCCCCGGTCTTCCGGTCATATTCCAGGCTGGCCGCCTCTTCCCCCTCCAGGAATACCGTCTTTACTTCCGTGGAGTCTTCACTTTCGCCCTCGATCCTCAGCATTTCCTCCCCATCAATCAGGAACTGCATATTCTGCATTCGGGTATCTCCGCCGAGAAAGCGCAGTTCTGCTTCTTGGTCCTCAATCTCAATGCGGACACACGCAAGCTTCTTTTTATAGATAAAAAATGTCAGATCCACATCTTCCATTTCTGAAATACTTTCTTCGATCCCGCCAAAATAGTATTCCATATACATGTCATACCCGTAGCCGCCATACCCATAGGCGCTCTCCAGGCTGTCCCAAACAGCGTCCTCAAATTCATCATAGATCGTTTCCAGGCTGTCACGGGACACCGTGGTCGAAATTCCCGTGCATTCCCGCTTTTCCCGATCCACCTCAAATTCCTCCGAAGAAACCTTTTCAAATTCCAGCTTGCCGCACTCCTCGGCAATCGTTTTTGCCAGGTCGGTGTCCAGCTCTGCCTGATCCTTGGGAGAGTAAATGGCTTCCAGCAGCTCGTCGATATCGTCCAGGCTGTCCCCGTAATAGTCGTTCAGGTAGCCGCTTTTCGGCTCCTGATAATTGTAAGTGAAAGTATAATCCGCCACAGATGGAACCTGAACCATCAGCTCTTCCTCTGTCAGTTCCGCCTGAAAATCCACATCCATAAAACCGGAGATATCCATGCTGCCCAGCATCTGCTTCCTGGGTTTTCCGTGCAGGAACTGCAGCTCCATGCCAAAATCCGGCGACTCCGTGCTGACCGTCAGCGTAGACTCATCCGACAGCAGGATATCTCCAAACCGAAAGGCCCCCGTCAGGTCGCCCTTGTCCCGGACCGTGTTGGTGATTGCCGCCAGAACCTTTGCGGAATTACTGGAAAAGAGGCCGCTTTTCACAGCCCAAACCACCGCGCCCGCCGCCAACACGAGCAGGAGGGCTATAACGGCAAGTATCGAGCCTGTTTTTTTCTTTTTCGGCGGCTGTTCGGGCGCGGTCTGCTGGTAAAAATACGGCTGCCCGGACTGCCCCGTACCGGAAGCCGCGGCCTGATTCTGCTGCGGCTCGCTGTCCTGTTGAATCTTTTCTCCTGTTACCGGGTCAAATCTCATACTCATTTTTTTCTCCTCCCTCTTTCTTTTCATTATTATATTTTGTCACCAATTTCCGTCAGGAAATTGATGACCTGCTTGCGCTTCAGCGCAATACATATTATAAATCTATTTTAAGATTACAGCAATCAAGCCATACGCTGACCTTCAGAACTATAATACTGCTGTTTTCTGCCTTTTTATACTGGCATTTTCATTCCAACCTTTTTACGCCAGCATTCCCTTTATATCATCTATATCCGTCTCTTCCTTGGACAGCTCGCACAGCCTTCCTTCGTTCATCAGCAGGCATCGGTCGCTAGACAGGATCTCCTTCTCATCGTGTGTTGTCATCACAACGATGCCATCCATTTCGCAATACTTTTTGATCCAGCCTCTGATATTTTCTTTCGAGTATAAATCCAGTGCCGTGCTCGGCTCATCCAATAGCAGGATGGGCGGCCACTCGGCCAGTGCGCACGCAATACTGAGCCTGCGCTTCATGCCGCCAGACAGCTTGGAGACGGTAGTATGCATCAGTTCTTCCAGCTGAAACTCGCGGATCAGCTCCTGGTCTTCTTTCCTTCTGCGCACACCCCACAGCCTCAGATTATCCTTCACGGATAACTCCTCCATCAGCGGAAGCTCCTGGGGGACATAGCCGCACAGCTTATGAAAGTACTTCTTTTTACTCAGGGGATTTTTCCCAAAATAGCGCAGCTCTCCATCATTCGGCCGGGTGACGCCTGCCAGGATCTGCATTAGGGTCGTCTTGCCACAGCCGTTCCTGCCGACGATCGCCAAGCACTCTCCGCAGTTCGCTTGAAAGCTGATCTGCTCCAGCACGGTTTTTCTTCCATAGCTCTTTTTGATGTTTGATACCTCCAGCATGCTCCGCCTCCGATTCGTCTGTTTCTTTCAAATGCATCGATCTGACACCGTGTTTTTCTAAAATTATATAGGAAAATACTTTTTACTTCAAGGGGCAGGGGCGGGGTATTGAAATAAAACCAAAAAATATCTGAAGGAGGGTTACATGTATGCAAAATCTGTTTGAAGAGATCAAAGTTCTGGCACACCAACTGACGAAGCAGGCACACCATTCCTTTAATCAATACCGTCTTTATCCTTTCCGTAAAACCATACAGGGAAACCTTCTTTACTATAACTATATCAAAAATAACTTTTGCAGGGTGCCCATCAGCGTCGGAACTTTCCTAAATTATACAGGAAATGGCTTTTTACTTCAAGGTCAGAGTTGGATATCCGCATTTTCAATTTCCATACCGTTTTACAAAGAGAATGCCTCGTAGTAGAATGAAACAGAACCAGAGAGGTGAGTCAGATGGAAAGAACGTATCCGCAAACGCGAAAAATCAAGGGCGCGCAAGTGGCTTTCGAGATTCGGAAAAGATGCAGGATCATACATATGAGTGTGCTCCTGCTCTTTTGAAAAAATCCTAAAATAATTGTAACCAATCACCCGTAATAGATGTCTAACAGGTATAACCGGTTATCACCGAAACACATTTCGGAAGTAATATGAGCGAATGGGGAGCTTCAAGGTTCATGAGCAGCTCCTGTATGCAGCTATATGCAGAAACCAAAACAATTCCCGGAAACGCTCATCAAAAAAAGAGAGGTGGTTTTACGTGCACAGAAATAAAAACAATGATAAAAAAGAGCTGGAAACAGAGCTTGAAGGAAAGCTTGCGAAAAAAGCGATCCGCGGAAATGCCGATGCCTACGGGGAACTGATCCGCCGGAATCAGGAATATCTATACAAAATGGCGTATATCTATACGGAAAACCAACAGGACGCTCTGGATGTAGTCGGCACGGCCATCCTGAAAGGCTACCAGCACATCCGGTCATTGAAGAATCCCCAGTGGTTCCGGACCTGGATCACACGCATCCTGATCCGGTGCGCACAGGATGCCAACAAAAAACTCGTCTATTTCAACAGCATTGACGAGGTGGAGATTCCCGAACGGTATGAAGGGATTTCCCTGGAAGAAACCTGGGATCTTAGAAACGCCATCGAGCTGCTTCCCGAAAAATATCGGAATGTCATCATTCTGAAATATTTCAGTGAGATGTCAGTTCAGGAGATCGCCTATGTCCTGGAAATCCCGGCAGGGAGTGTCAAGGCCTACTTAAGCCGGGCACGTGAGGAATTGAAAAAATATCTGAAGGAGGATTACATGTATGCAGAATCTGTTTGAAGAGATCAAAGTTCCGCAAACGGAACTGGAAAATATAGTAAATGAAAAGCTGGATATGATCCGAAAGGATTCCCGGAAAAAGAAACGCACAAAAATTTTGTGCAGCTTCACCGCGGCGGCAGCCTGCATAGCCGGTTTGATCGTATTCTCTGTTTCCAATCCCGTGCTGGCGGCACAGCTTCCGCTGATCGGACATCTGTTCAGGCAGGTGGAGGATCAGCAGCCCTATTACAGGGATATGGATGAGACGCAGGTACAGACGATGCCGGAAGCTGAGGATACCGAAAATGTGGTGGACGGCGTCAAAATTTCCCTGTCTGAAATATACTGCAATACGGAAGCGCTGTACATGACGGTTGTGATCGAATCAGAGGAGGCATTTCCTGATTATCTTTTGAATAATACACTGGTACAGACTTCGCAGACTCCGGCTCTTTTCATGTTGGACACGGCGGAAACCTTTGGCTTTACAGACCAGCCGCTGAGAACTCCCCTGCAGGCAAACGGTCAATATATTGACGAGCATACCTTTGTCGGAAGTACCCGGGTTGATTTTACCCTTGGCCATGGCAGTATGGATGAAAACGGCAATGAGACTGATTTTTTATTTCCTGATGTGATTCCGGAATCCTTCCATTGGAATATGGATGTCCAAAAAATTTACACATGGTATGGAAGCTCTGCGTCCGATTCCTGGGAGACCTATACTCTGGACGGCCCTTGGTCATTTGAAGCGGATGTAACTGCAAAACAGACGGAAAAGATTGTCAAAGAGATCAATGACTACGCCCCCAACGGCATGGGGATCACAACGGCGGAAAAGCGGGAATATGAGATCCTGCTCAATTATGGCTACGATGAAAGCAAGGCGGAATATGATGTAGAGTCCATCCAGAGCGTTGTGCTGGATGCCGATGGGAAGTATATGCTGGATAAAGCCGGATTGCTGCCGATCGGAGATTTCAATGTATCGAAGATTGATGTATATTACTTCCCGGTTGCTTCGGAGGAGGACTGGATGGCGATCCAGGAGAAGCTGACCGTGGGTGAGCCGGCTGACTTTATCAAGGAGATTGCTGTGCATCATACGGAGATTGACTTCGGAACCTGACAGGCGGCTGTATGCAGTTGCTTTTACGATGAGAGAACCGGAAATTCAATATTTCTAAAGCAAGGGGACTGCAATTCGGTCAGAATTACAGTCTCCCTGGATTCATCTCCGAATTAATCGCAGCACCATCTGCAATATTCTCCAACTGTGCGGTTGCGATTTGATAGGCCATTTGCATGCAATTTATTGCAGTTCAAATGGCCTGTCGAATCAGAAACCCACTTATTAATGAGCAAAAAATGGCTGCGTTAGCAGACGTATAAGTGCGCCAGCGCGGCTTTTGCGAATGGATAAGTGGGTTGGATGATCCATGGTTTATCCAACCGCACAGCTGGAAATTCTTTTATTTTTCCCCATTTTAAATAATCATAAATTCGGATCAGCCTTCGTATATCTGAACGCTCATTCGTACCAACATTTTGAAGGGTATTTTCATCTCTTTCAAATATTTCTTTCAATACATCTTCCAGTTCGCCTACATCCATCTGCTCTTCTTCAAGATAAGCAATCAATCTTAATGCCTTACTGGTTGAGACTTTCTCCTGAAATTCCCGGAAGCTTCTGCAGATATTTATTCAATGGCAGCTTGCCCGAATTATGCCTGTTCAATTTAGGAAAAGCATATTCTAACAATTCATCTGCCGCCATTAGGACCGTATGTTCTATTCCCCAATTTCCAGAATGGAAAACCTCTCTCTAACCATGCCTGCCGCAGACACTTTGATTAGAAAGAGGTCTCATAGTTCTTTATTCCTTTTCCTCCGATTGCTCTAACAGGAGTTCGATTCCCTTGCGGTATGCTTCTCCTCTTGAAATGCCCATGGCCTCACAGTATGCTCTGAGCCTGCGCTCCGTATCTGCGTCTGTCCGAATACTGTACTTAATCTCTTTTGGCTTCTCCGCCTTGGGCCTGCCCATTTTCTTCAACTGTATCAGCTCCCTTGCCTTTTTTAGTCTCTCGTGGTATAATAAATGTACCTGTGAGGGGAGCAGCGGCAAGTACTGCTCCCTCATAGGCTGCTTCAAGACTCTGCTTATTTGTTAAGCAGAGCTTTTACATTTTCCTTGGCATCTTCAATATCCTTAGTCTCATTGAGGATGTCAAGGATTTTCCGAGTCTGGTTTTCCTCGGCCTTTTGTACCAAAAGTTCAGCTACGCTCATTTCTTCATCCATAATTTTTCCTTTCCGGCACCTGCCACCTTACTCACCGTTTTTATCCGGCTGTAAACCTATTATAGTTTATGCGTGGCGAAAAGTCAACCCATATTCACCATTGCCCCAGATACGCCCCCGGTTTTCCGTCCCTCTACGAACTGAATCAGCATGTTTCCCACCGTTCCCCTTGGGTTAGACACCCCTGCAAAGCCAGTTGCTCAATTCCGCAAATTCCTCCAGCGTCAGTGCTTCCCCACGCACCGAAGCGCCCTTCCCCAGCTTTTCAATAGCCGTCTCGATCTCTTCTTTCGTAAAATCCAGCTCCGGCGAGTTCTTCAGCCCGTTTGCCAGCGTTTTCCTCCTCTGGTTAAAGGACGCGCGTATGATCTGAAAGAGCAGCCTTTCGTCCTTCACCGCCACCGGGGGAGTCTTGTAGCGTTCCAGCCGGATCACCGCGGATCCGATCCTGGGCCGGGGCATGAAGCAGTTCTGGGGGACATTTGCCGCGATATAAGGCTTCGCGTAATACTGCACCGCCAGGGAAAGGGCTCCGTAATCCTTGCTGCCCGGCCCCGCCTGCATCCGGTCCGCCACTTCCTTCTGCACCATCACCGTGATGCTGTGAAGCGGCACATGCCCCTCAAACAGGCTCATGATGATCGGGGTGGTAATATAATAAGGAAGGTTCGCCACCACCTTGATCGGCCGTCCGCCATTTTCCTCTTCCACCAGCTTTGCCAGATCTATTTTTAAAATGTCGCCGTTGATGATCCGCACATTGTCATAGCCGTCCAGCGTGTCCTCCAGGATCGGGATCAGCGCCCGGTCGATCTCCACGGCGACCACCTTTCCCGCCGCACAGGCCAGATACTGGGTCATCGTCCCGATGCCCGGGCCGATCTCCAGCACCATGTCCTCCCTGGAAATCTCCGAAGAGAGTATAATTTTATCCAGAACATGAGTATCAATCAGAAAATTCTGCCCGTATTTTTTTTGAAATGTAAACTGATATTTTTGGAGAACCGCGATCGTATTCTGCGGATTTCCAAGCGTTGGTTCCTTCATAATATGATGTCCTTTCTACAGCGTTTTGCGCCGGACCATGCACCTCTTTTTGTAAAATGCGATCCCATAGCATACTACCTGAGAATATTCCTCCTCAAATTCTTCCGCATACATTCTCTCATCAATCTGCACCGCTGCTTCATCGCAGTCCTTTGTCAGATTTTTCAGCTCCTTTGAATATTTTGCTTCAAAGACTGCTGCCCGGTCTCCGGCAGGGTCCAGCACAATCACATCGCTTCTCCCCTCGCCGTGTTCTTTGTTGGATTCCACGGCATAGCCCGCTCCCGCAAATATCCCCGCAAGAAATGCATGATAAAAGTCTTCTTTATAATCGTGATAACTGATGGTTTTTCGGAGCAATTTTGTCATTTCTGACGTCACCTTTTCCGCTTCACCGCTCCAGACTGCCGCAAACAATTCTTCTCTTTTCCACGCCTTTGAACTGTCCTCAAACCACTTTTTGATCGTGCTTTCAAAAATTTCTTTTACTTCTGCATTTGGGATCCTCAGAGCCAGGCTCCCTCTCGGAATCAGCTCTTTTCCCAATTCCTGCGCACGGACTCTGGTTAAATATCCTGTCAGATATAAAATACTCCAAAGATTTTCTTCGGATGAGTGTAAATAGTCATATGTCAGATCTTCTTCAACACTCTGGACTACATATCCGCCTGAAAGCAGAGTTTCGAATTTTCTGGTAACGGCATCCCCCGCATAGTCGATAAATGACCGGATCACTGCGTTGTCGCTGCTGTCCTTCCAATAGCTCATAGGCTTCTTTGACGGATCCAGCAGCAGATTTTTTACATGGTTCACAACATCCCAAGGACAGTACACATCCAAATCCCCAAAATGGTAGCCATCGTACCATGCCTTCATCTCTGCGGCATGAGACGTAAGTCCTGTATCCCGCAGAAGCCGGTCCAGTTCTGTCTGTGTAAACCCAAAATATTCATTGAGCCGGGTGTCTGATACCGTATTCGCCACAAAATTATTTGCTCCGGTAAAAATACTCTCCTTCGCGATCCGAAGGCAGCCTGTTATCACTGCAAATTTTAGGGAACTGTTATCCTTAAATGTCTGCATAAGCCCTTTGAACATATCCAGCATTTCAGGATAATATCCTTTTTCACTGGCCTTTGCGAGCGGCACGTCATACTCATCTATGAGAAGAATGACCTGCTTTTCATAGTAAGCCTCCAGCATTCTTGTGAGCATAAAAAGACTGTCCTTTATTTCCTCCGGCGTCGCCTTCTTTGCCGCGATCCGCTGAAAAATTTCTTTATCAAACGGATTGATCTTTTCACTGTCTAAAAGATAGAGATGCTCTTTATAAATCTTGGCGATCACTGACGTAAGCCGTCCGTATGCCCCCGAAAAGTCCAAGCCATCCACACTTTTCAGCGACAAAAATAACGTCGGATACTGATTCATCCATTCCGCGCAGAGCCTTGTCTGTTTTGAAATCTCCAACCCTTCAAACAATTCTCTGCTGTCTTGCCGGATATCGAAAAAAGCGGACAGCATAGACATTCCCAGCGTTTTCCCAAAACGCCGCGGCCGTGTGATCAGTGTGACCTTTGTTCCGCTGGTCTTCATCAGTTCGGCAATCATGCCTGATTTATCGATGTAGTAGAATCCTTCTTTTCTGATTTCCGTAAAATCCGAGGTTCCTACCGGAATCATAATTTTACACATGATATCTGCCCTCTCCTTTCCCATGTCTTTCTGGATTCTTTTCCTGCTGTGCGGTTGCGATTCGACAGGTCATTTGCATGCAATTTATTGCAATGAAAATGACCTGTCGAATCAGCAACCCACTTATTAATGAGCAAAAAGCGGCTGCGTTAGCAGACGTAAGAGTGCGTCAGCACGGTTTTTGCGAATGGATAAGTGGATTGGATGCTCTTTAGAGCATCCAACCGCACAGCTGGATTCTTTTTCGCCGCTTTTCTGGTTTATCCAGGTTAGGCTATCCGATAAAACGCCCGCGCATTTTCCTCTGTTACCCGGATCACTTCCTCCGCCGTCACGCCCTTCAATTCCGCCACGGCCTGCGCCACATAGGTCAGGTTCAGCGAGGAGTTCCGTTTTCCCCGGTAGGGCTCGGGCGCCAGATACGGGCAGTCCGTCTCCAATACAATATGGGAAAGCGGCACAGCCTGTACCGCTTCCTTTAATTTCTTCGCGTTTTTAAATGTGACCACGCCGCCGACTCCGATGAGATACCCCATCTTCACGTATTCCTCCGCCATTTCCCGGGAATAGGAATAGCAGTGTACGATCACATCCATTCCCCGTCCGTGCTCTTTGAGGATCTCCATCGTATCCGCCGCGGCCTCCCGGCTGTGGATATTCACCGGAAGCCCTTCCTGCCGCGCGAGCGCAAGCTGACGCACAAACCACTCCTGCTGCAGGTCATGCTTTTCCTTATCCCAGTAGTAGTCCAGCCCGATCTCTCCCACCGCCACGATCTTTTCGTCCTTCAATAACTGTTTCATCCTGGCAAATGTTTCCTCATCCAGATCGCCCACCTCGTCCGGGTGCACCCCGATCATGCCGTATACAAACGGATACTTCCGGGTCAGCTCCAGGACGCGGTCCCAGGATTCCACCGAGGCGCTGGCGTTGACGATGGTACCGACCCCGCCGGCCTCCATCTGCCCGAGAAGCGCCTCCCGATCCGGATCAAACTGCGGATCATCATAATGCGCATGTGTGTCAAAAATCATAGTCTCCTCCATTGTGTTATTCGCCTTACAACACGATATCGTCAATCTTCTGAAAGCTCTTCATATCGTAGGATTCCACCGTATTTCCCGCTGTCAGGTAGAGCCTGCTGCCGGAATACAGCGCCCGCGCGTTCCAGGCGTATCCGCTCATCTCCCGCTCGAAAATGCATTCGAACCCATTTTTCCCGTAGGAAAAGATTACATACCGCATCACGTCGCCGTCCACGCGGAATCCGATCAGGTTCTTTTCCACATCCACCAAAGCCGATTTATAATCATAAAATACATCCGAGGAGTACGTATTTTCCAGCACGTACTTCTCCGCTTCCGTGACATTTTCCGGATCCGAGATGTCGAACATAGAGAGCTTCACGCCCTCTGTCGCAGTCCCTGTTTCGTCCACGTCCATACCGATCCCCAGAAGCTTTCCTTCCCCATAAGGGTGCAGGTATTCCGAGAATCCCGGAATTTTCAGCTTCCCTAAGATCTCCGGCTTCTTCGGGTCTGACAGATCCACCGAAAACAGCGGATCCATTTGCCGGAATGTGACAAAATACCCGGTATCGCCCATAAATCTCGCAGAATAAACGACCTCATCCTCCGCCAGCCCTTCGATCCGGGACAGCTCCTCCAGATTTTCGTCCAGAATATAAAGGGAATTGGTTTCCTTAAGCTCCTGCTCCTGCGCGGCCTCCTCGGTAAGCCCAAACAGCCGGGGGGTGCTGCCGCTGTTGGCGGCAATCGGGGTCAAGGTCACGACCAGCCGCAGATTTCCCTCGTATTCGTCAATACTAAACGAATCGTTGAGCGTCCCGTCCACTTCCGTCTGCCCAATAGCCGTAAGCTTTCCGTCCTGATAAGAAACCTTTCGGATGCAGGTCCCGGACACATTCCGACCGGAGCCGCCTCCCTGCCGCGCCAGGGGCATGATACCGTAGTCGCCGTAATCACTCTCGCAGATGTAGATATTGTTCCTGCTTACATAGCACATCCCCGCGCTTCCGAATACCGCCTTGGTGTCCACCTTTTTCTCCGGATCCTTAATGGAAAATGCAGAGATGATGGTGTATTTTTCCGCCTGCGCACCCATGGGCATCAGAATGTCCCCGCTTTCAATCCGCTTTCCCTGTACCATCGGGATATATCCGTCCCGGTCTGTCCTGGAGCTGTAGATTTCCGCGTAAAAATCACTGAGCAGATACACATAGTCCCCGGACACCCGCATGGTGTTGTAATTCCCGCTCTGGGAAATCTTTCCGATAGACTTCGGTTTCTCCGGCTTACTGATGTCAAATGTTTCCGCCACGGCATACTGCAGATAGCGCCCGCCGTATTCCCCGGTGGTCACGTCGCCCTGATCCCGGTACTCTGACTGGCTGTACACCGCAATGAGCCGGTCGCCCTTTACAAAGATCTCGGAAACATAGCATTCCTGATCCATCCGGATGGTACTTAAGTGCTCCATCTCTTCCTTTTCAATGCCGACGATCTGGATCTGCTGGTCATTCACGATATACAGCCGTTTTCCGTCTGTCTTTACAATGTCCGCTTCTCCAACCCCTTCTTCCCGGACGTTGGTATCTGAATAGCCGGAGGCTCCGTCTGCCTCCCCGGCCGTGTCTGCTGATACCGCGGTTTCCGTGGGCGCGCTTTCCATTTTCGCGCTTCCACCGGCCATTCCGCCGTCCATGTCATCCATCACCGCATACTCTTCTGTGGAGTTCTGCATCTCCTGCATCCGCTTATTTTCCGCTTCAATGTATTCATAAACCTCGTCATAGTTCTTTGCGGTTTTGATATCTGTTACTTCAAAAGAATTTCCGCCACGATCTGCCTGGCCGGATATGCTGCTTTTCTTTTCATTTTTCTTTCCATTCTGCCCGCCGGCAGCGCCGTCCTGCTCCCCGGCCGATCCGCTTCCCGGACTTCCTGAACTGTCCGCAGCGCTGTCTGCCGCTGATTCCGCTGTCTCCGCGGCTCCCTCTGCCGAGTCAGCAGCCGCGCCGCTGTCTGCGTCCGCTATCATCTGGGACTCCGCATGATCCGACTTGGTGCCTGTACCGAAACCGAATCCTCCTGTCCCGGCGGCGACAGCACCAATGACCAACAGGCCGCAGGCTGCTGCCGCCGTGATCTTCCCATAATAATACTTCCTTTTTTTCCTTCCCCTGGATTCCAGCATCTGCTCGATCTGATCCGGCTGCAGGGAATCCGGGATTCTTATATTTTCACTCTGCTCTTCCACAAGCTTTTTTAAATCTTTCTCATCCATACTCATATTCCGCGTCTCCTTTCTATACCTTGTGAAATGGCCGCATGGCCATAACGGGATGCCCTTGGGTATACCTTATGAAACGGCCGCATGGCCATAACGGGATGCCCTTGGGTATACCTTGTGAAATGGCCGCATGCCCATAATGGGATGCCCCTGGGTGCACTTTACCGGACAAGGTTCAGCTCAAGATCCGGCGAAGCCTTTCCATGGCCCGCGCCTTCCGCGAACGGACCGTCGCCGGGTTCAGCCCCAGCATCCTGCCGATCTCCGCGCTGGCATATCCTTCCAGCACAGAGCAGGCCACAATGACCCGATCCTCTTCATCCAGCTGCATAAAAGCCTCCCTGACATCACAATTCCCGGCGTGATCCCGTTCCTCGGCCGCCAAGCTCTCCGGCAGCTCCTCCGTCCTCTGTACATTTTTTAATTTTCTCCTGCACTGATTCGCCAGGATCGTAAATATCCAGCTTCGAAACGACTCCTCCTTTTTCAGCTTATGGATATTCTCATATGCCGCGATGACCGCCTCGCTGACTGCGTCCTCCGCATCCTGGGGATGTTTCATCGTGTACAGCGCAAACCGGTACAGTTCCTTGTAGATCCGCGCGTACAGCCCCGAAAATGCTTTCACATCCCCGCGCTGCGCCCTCCGGATCAGGACCAGCTCCGAACTATCCTTGTAATCATACATCCGCTCCCCCTCCTTCCAATCCGGCATGCCTGCTGTTTCTCACCAAATGATGGTGATGTAAATAAGAGTATAAAAAATGAGAAAGTGTTGCAAAATTTTTATTTTATATGATCTTTTATAGTAATAACTATATCACCTTTTTGAGCCTTTTATCCAGATACCACAGTACAATTCCTGCGTATTCTTTCTTCCTGCCGTCGGAATCCGTCTTCTCATACTGCCTTTTCATTACTTCGAGCTGCTTACGGTTCCAGTTCCCTTTCCTTTGCAGTTTCATCATTTGCGACATGGCAGCATCCAATGCCGCCTTCCTGTTTATCTTCAGCAAATGTCTTTCGTTATTTAAGTTAAGCGTCTGATCCAAATCTTTCTGTATTGTTTCATCCTCAGAATAAATTTCTCCTGTGGATGAACGGTATTTTATTTTTTTCAATGTAGATAAATCTTGCGGATTTACTGTAATCACAGCATTCCCCTTATGCGTGTCACAGGTATCGTCTGCTCCCTTTGTGCCATCTATATGTCCCGGACACGCTCCCAGCATATTGCCATAATCCAATCTTTCGGAATCACTCAGTCTGTCTTCCGGATACCAATGCTCGATTTTCATATACTCCATATCGATTCTGCGCATGCAATATGCACAAAGGCATCCCTGTTCTTTTAGCAGGCTTCGGCGAATATCATCCTTTTCTTTATATCCGTCAAAATAAGCAAACTTACTCTTCCGGTATTTTGTCAGGGACTCCGGTTCTTGCCCCTTTCTGATATATAACATTTAATCCTCCCATGGAATAGTTTCCAAATCGTATCTTGCCCGCAGCCTTATCAGAAGCGGATGTGCAGGCGCCGTTTTTTTCTCCAGTTCCTCCAGAATGCTTTTTGCTTCCTGATAATTTTCACGATCCATAGCCTCGCAAAATGCATCTGACTTTTCCTTTACTTCCATCGGCATTTCCTGTGTTTCCTGATATGCATTTACAGAAGTATTGATATCAATCCCATAATGAGAATAGCCGTACTCAATTTCTTGATTTTCCACGTCGATCAGCCATATGTCCTTCGCTGAAGCGAACAGGATCGGTGAATGTGTCGCCGCAATAAACTGAACATTCGGAAATACATGGCGTAAGGCGTTGATGATATTCCACTGCCACTTCGGGTGTAAATGCATATCAATTTCGTCAATGAGCACAATGCCATGTGTCTTCGCAATATCTTTTTTCATATTTGGATTTAAAACAGCCATTCTATATGCGATATCAAAAACCATCCAAACTAATGACTGATATCCTGCGCTTAAGTTCATAACCGGAAACACCGCCCCGCCCTTTTGATACATCAGCCCTTCCTGCTGCTTATCATAAAACACTTTGCACGGTTCTTCCGAGTCCATGTACTGCATAAAATCAGAAACCGCCTTTTTTGCCGCCTCGTATTCTGAAATCTTTTGTTCCTTTTGCCATGCGATCTGCTCCATCCTGGCACACCAATTTAAAAGCAGCTTCATATTGGATGCTTCTACCAGGGAATCCACATATCCAACGGTCCTGAAATACTGGCCGCGAAATACATTTTCCGATTTTTCTCTTTTTTGCGACCATACCCTTCCAGCTCCCAGATAAGACAAAATCGGCAGTTCCGTATCGTCATCCGCAGTCATGTTTTCTGCTTTTTTACAGATATCTCTTGGCTGAATCGTACTTCTGGATGCTTTTAAACTGGTTCTGCCCCTTGTCCATTCGCAATTTTCCCCATCTAATTCAGCCTGCATGGATACCTCCGTCGGGACGATCACTTTCCTGCTGCAGGATCCATCCCCCACGGTAGTATAGACCTGACGTATCTCATCTTTTGAAAAATGTCTTGTTGCCACACCGTCCAAGCCGGCAACAAAGCCGCCTAAGCCTACGGCAATTGCCTCTAATATAGAAGTCTTTCCCTTTCCATTTTCTCCCTTTATCAGATTAAAACCTGGCTTTAGTGCAATGCTCCATTCTTCAATTCCTCTGAAGTTTTTGATCTTAACATTTTTAAGCTGCATGCTATCATCCCTTCTGCCGATCAGCTTCTTACGGCATTCTTAACGGTTCAGGTCCCGCTAAAGGAAGTATAACACAAAATACGCCCCTTGAATACCATAATAAGGTATTGAAAATCCCTCATCTCTCATGTTATACTAAACAGAAAGGGAACCAGATCGATGAGGGTAAAAGACTTCCCATACTCAACTAACGAAAGGATGTACATCTATGCGAAAAAGTATTAAGACAAACGTTGGAATCCGGGTGATCGCGGCACTCGCTTCCGTAATTTTGTTCAGCAGTGTCATGACGATAAACATTTTCCGCATTAAAAATATGCAGGAAGATAATGCTGACGTCAACAACTTGCTGTCCACCGTACAGGCTGCCGAGACAGCCCATTACAAATGGTCCAGCGGACTGAGCAACGCGCTCTACGCCGATGCCGAATTTACCGGCAGTACCGACCCGACCACCTGTGTCCTCGGGCAGTGGATCTACGGCGACCACAGCACCGCGGATGCCGATATCCTGGCCCTTCGCGACCAGATCGAGCCTCTTCACAAGGAGCTGCACGAATCCGCCATCCATGTACTGGATCAGATGAAGTCCAGTCCGTCGCAGGCACAGGCTTTCTATCAAAACACGATTCTCTCCAACCTGACCACACTGGTAGGACTTTTGGATCAGATCGTGGAGGACTGTACGCAGAAGAGTGTGGACAGCGCCGAAGAGATGCGGCAGATGATCCTGACCATGAATATTTTGTGTGCGGTCTGCCTGGCTCTCGCGCTTGTATGCCTGCTCAGCCTGGTTCAGTATGTTCTGAAGCATATTGTAAAACCGATCATTCACATTACCGACCAGAGCCGTCCTCTCCAGGAGGGAGATCTGGAATTTGAGCTGGATTACCATGCGGAAAACGAGCTGGGCGATCTGGCAGATACCCTGAGAAAATCCATGAGCCTGATCCACGATTATGTGGAAGATCTGAACCGGATCATGGAACAGCTTTCCCGCGGTAATTTCGATGTTTCCACGACCACTCCGTTTATCGGGGACTTCCGTACCATTGAGATGTCGCTGAACAGCCTGACCTCCACCCTGTCCGGCACCATGTCCAACATTCTCCGGGCGGAAAAGATGGTATCCGGCAATGCAGAGCAGTTATCCAGCAGCTCCCAGACGCTGTCCCAGGGCGCAACCCAGCAGGCAAGCGCTGTGGAAGAGCTGTTTGCTACACTGGAAGAGCTTTCCCGCAACGCGGACCGCAATGTAGGCGTGGCCCAGGAAGCCATGGAAAATGCACGCCTTACCGGAGAACAGGTATCCGTCAGCAGTCAGCAGATGGAACAGATGGTGCAGGCAATGGAAGATATCAGCGATTCCTCCAAACAGATCGGCAACATCATTGCTACGATTGAAAATATCGCTTTCCAGACCAATATCCTGGCATTGAACGCGGCAGTCGAGGCTGCCCGCGCCGGAGAAGCAGGCAAAGGCTTTGCAGTCGTATCTGATGAGGTTCGGAACCTGGCGGCTAAGTCCGATGAAGCAGCCAAGGCTACAAAGGATCTGATTGAAAATTCCGTACAGACAACGGCACGCGGAACCGAGATCGTAGGAAGGGTTTCCGATTCCCTGAAAAAGACTCTGGATCTGGTAGAACAGTCCAACGAAGCGATACATACGATCGCAGACGCCATCCAGGGCGAAGCAAATTCCATTTCACAGGTTACCGAAGGGATCGGGCAGATCTCCACAGTGGTTCAGTCCAATTCAGCCAGCAGTGAGGAATCCGCGGCAGTCAGCGCAGAGCTCTTCGAACAGGTTCATATGCTTGAAGAACAGACAGAGAAGTTTAAGCTGAAACGCTGATCAGGCGGCTGCGTATGGCGGGTTATGCCAGGCGACATAAATTAGATTCTATAAAGATATGTATAAAGATATGCAGAAAAAAGGACGGTCAGATGAAACCGTCCTTTTTTTGTAGCTTCTTAGAAGTCTGCAGACATTTTTTCACAAACAGGCAAAATGATTCTCCTACAGCTCCTTATCCTCTATAATAGTTGATCAGGCATCCTTTCAGGATAATCTCCCTCTCCGCGTCAGTCATTTCTCCCAGCTTCAATTCGATCTCCTGCAGTCCGTCCTTCACCACAAATGCCTTTACCGTGCTCTGCTTTTCTTCAATCACCCTGCGCACCTCAGGGATGAACAGATAATCCCCGTTTTGGAATGGAAGCGCCTCATGATCCGCCTCTGTCAGGAACGGAAGCATGCCCCAGTTGATCAGGTTGGAGCGGTAACGCTTGGTAGCGTATTCATTGGCAATATTTGCCCAGCCGCCCAGTACCTTCTGGCAGGATGCCGCCTGCTCCCGCGCGGAGCCGTCTCCCGGCTTCACCGCGAAAATGGTGCTTCCCACGCCGATATTTCCTTTGCCCGCCTCTGGGAAATCCTTCTGGATCGCAGCCATCACCGGCTTTAACTCTTCCAGCGCATCCAGCGGGCAGGTGCCGGCCTCGATGGCCTTCTGCGCCGCCTGCACTTCCTTGGCACGTCCCACATAAGCCGGATCCTTTCTGGACAATGCAAATTCCGCAAGTCCCAACGGATTGGAACGGTAGGAAGAGGTCTCTCCGGAGGGGATCAGCTCGTCCGTAGTCGTGACCGGATCATGGATCTCCGATACCACCTTCAGGATCAGGTTCTCCGGCAGTGCGGACATGGCCGGCCAGTCCTTGATATTGGGGCCGAACTGAATCTCCACGGAAGGATCTGCCACGCCCTTGCTGTCAAATACCCGGTTTTCGTAAATGCTCCTGTCGAAGTGGTATTTCTGCCCCTTGTATTCTACATCCAGCGCCGTTGCCGGGGTCAGGAATCCCTGGTTCGCCGCGGTTGCCGCAATGGAGCGCGCATCCATCAGCGCAACGGAGGAAATCTGTCCGCTCTGCAGCTTGGAGCCCTCCCGGTTGGGGAAGTTCCTGGTGGAGTGGCGGATGGACAGCGCATTGTTGGCCGGGGTATCTCCCGCGCCGAAGCAGGGTCCGCAGAACGCCGTCTTCACGATCGTACCTGCCCCGATCAGATCCGCAACCGCTCCATTTTTTACCAGCTCCATATAGACCGGAGTGCTGGCCGGATAAACGCTGAATGTAAATGCTCCGGAGCCGATGTTCTTTCCCCGGATGATATCCGCCGCCGCACAGATATTTTCAAATCCACCGCCCGCGCAGCCGGCAATGATTCCCTGCTCGACATATAATTTTCCGTCAACTACCTTGTCCTGCAGGCTGTAATCCACCGCGCCGTCCAGGCTCACCAGCGCCTTCTGCTCTACGTCGTGGAGGATGTCCTTTAAGTTGGCATTCAGTTCATCAATTGTATATACATTGCTGGGATGGAACGGCATTGCGATCATTGGTTTGATCTCGCTTAAATTCACATAGACCATGCCGTCATAATATGCGCATGCCCCCGGATTCAGTTCCTTATAGTCTTCGCTTCTGCCGTGGATCTCGTAAAATTCCCGGATCTTCTCGTCCGTCGCCCAGATGGAGGACAGGCAGGTAGTCTCCGTCGTCATCACGTCCACGCCGATCCGGAAGTCCGCGCTCAGCTTGTGCACGCCTGGTCCCACAAATTCCATCACCTTATTGTTGACATAACCATTTCCAAAGGTGGCGCCGATGATCGCCAGGGCTACGTCCTGGGGACCCACTCCCTTCATCGGCTCACCGTCCAGATAAATGCCGATCACACCCGGCATCTTGATATCATAGGTCTTATTGAGAAGCTGCTTCACAAGCTCCGGTCCGCCCTCACCCATGGCCATGGTGCCCAACGCGCCGTAACGGGTATGGCTGTCCGAACCCAGGATCATCTTACCGCCGCCTGCAAGCATCTCTCTTGCGTACTGGTGGATGACCGCCTGATGAGGGGGTACATAGACGCCGCCGTATTTCTTCGCGCAGGTCAGCCCGAACATGTGATCATCTTCATTGATCGTGCCGCCCACCGCGCACAGGGAATTGTGGCAGTTGGTCAGCACATAGGGGATGGGGAACTTCTCCAGTCCCGAAGCCCGCGCCGTCTGGATGATCCCCACGAACGTGATATCATGGGAGGTCAGCTTGTCGAACTTGATCTGCAGGTTTTCCATATTGCCCGAGGTATTGTGGTCACGCAGGATGCCGTAAGCCATCGTCTGCTTCGACGCCTCCTCCTTCGAAAGCGGAACCTGCGCGCCGCCCTTGTCTTCAACCATATCTGTGCCGTTCAGCAGATAGACTCCGCTGTCATAAAGTTTTATCATGATATCATGCTCCTCCTTTTTTCTAATACTACGGTGGTTATTTTATCATGCAGAAATATCTTTGTAAAGCGGGAAGACACAGTTTATTTATTCCTTCAGCCTGTAATCGGATGTGTTTTGAAAGGGCAGTTTTGAAAAAGCGGTTTTATTTTAGTAGTATTTTCACAGGTATCATGATATGATATATACAGTTCTCTACTGCATTTTACATGAAACTCAACTATAAAATTGAAAGGATGTGATACAATTGACATTACAGCAGCAAGTGTGTGCCCGCATTATAAATATGTCAGATGAAGGAGCCGCCTTTATTAATCAAGTAATCAATAATATGAATCCTATTTTTCTAATAGGAAAGCAGAATGCAAAATCCAATACAGAATCCATAGATGTATCAAAGAGAATCGGGATAGGTAAAGGGCTGATTGAAGATCCTGCTGATTTTGATAAATGGGACGATGAAATTGCAGATTTATTTGAAGGGAATGCAAAATGGCAGGTTATTTATTATTAGAAACTCATCCCAAACATGCTTTTATGGTCGAGACATTAAGGCATGCTAAAAATGCTCCCAGAGAACATCGTGATCCATTCGACAGGCTGCTCTTAGCTCAGGCCAAATCTGAAAATATGCTTTTTCTCACACATGACGAATTAATTCCATACTACAATGAGTCTTGTATTGTATCAGTATGAAAAATTTATCCAGCTGTGCAGTTGGATACTCCAAGGAACATCCAACCCACTTATCCATTCACAGAAAGCGGAAAGTGGAAAAACTTATGGATGGAGAATAAAATTATGAAATCTGGAAAGAAGCTTGAGGATATAAAAATTGAAGTATTATCCGGGATACACGAAACGACGCACGATCATGCTGAACCGGAACTGCTGTATGTGATAGAAGGGGATTGCATATGCACCGTCGGACAGAAGCAATATACAATGCAGCAGCAGGATATCGTGCTTTTCAATTCCAGTGAACCACATTCGGTGACGATTGCCCACAATGCGCTGGCCTGCCGGATCTGGATTCCCTGCGAACATCTTGACGGGTGGCAAAATGAAGAGTATTTTCAATTCCGCTGTAACAGCCTTACAGATACAGGATATAAATATACAGAATTGAGAAAGGATATCATCCTTATCTTACTGGATCATGTAGAATCAAGCCATAAACAAATATATGGAAAACTCGGAAGATATTATCTGTTATTAGACAGATTGATGACAGATTTTTCGGAGAGAGGTTCTTTGTCTGATAAAGATGCGGAATGGGAAGAAAACAGGAAATTGCTGCGCGTCATGCAATATATCCATGCCAATATTGGAGAGAAAATCAGTCTGTCAGAGATTGCTGAGGCATTATATATGTCTCCGTCAACATTGTCCCGTTTTTTTCATAAGAAAACGGGACAACTTTTTAATCAGTACGTTAAAAATATCCGGCTCCAGAAAGTGGCTGAGGAATTGAAAATAACAGAGGTATCCGCCACACGGCTGGCCGTGGAATTTGGATTTTCCAGTCCATCTTCCATGAGCGCTGAATTTAAAGCAGGCTTTGGCATGACGCCGATGGAATACCGCAGACAGTGCCGGACTGTGATGGAAAAGCAAAAAAGGGAGCAGGATGAGAAACATGACCGATTGATACAGATTCTTGAGGCCGAGAAAGAACAAATGTCCGAGCATGCGGAAAGTGTATCGATATGTGTTGATACAAGTCTGGACAGGCCATATAAGATGTGGAGAAACTGTATCGCGAATATCGGCCCGGCTTACATTTTGGAGACGGCAAGCATGCGCAGTCATGTTCTGCTTCTGAAAGAACAGCTGGATATAGAGTATGTCCGTATCTGGAGCCTTTTTTCCGAGCGTTTGGTGATGCGTGGAAAAAAGGGCGATGAAATGAATTTCATAAAATTGGATGAAATTTTCGATTTTTGTGTGGAAAACCATTTGAAATTGTTTTTAGATCTGGCATCACGGACAAATACGGCATTGGCCAGCGAAAACAGGGCAATCTACAGTATGGAGGAAGGCATTGAATTTGAAAGCCAGGCGGATTGGGAAAACTGTCTGGACAAATTCTGCCGCCATATAGTCTGGCGTTATGGGAAAGAAATAACAGGAACATGGATCTTCGAATTTTCCTTCTTCCTTAATGCGAAACCGTATTTTGTTTCGGATGTATATAGTCCGAGGAAAGTGTGGAACAGCGGAAGGCGAATCATAAAAAAGAATATACCGGACGCAAAAGTTGCCGGACCCGGACTGAGAATGGCAATGGATAAGGAATTAGTGAATCGTATCCTGCAGAATTTTATGGAAGCAGAGTCCATGCCGGACATCTTTACATCCTATAATTTCCCTTATGAAGCGGAAGACGGCCAGGTATACCGCAGCCTGCCGAACATCCAGTTTCTGGGAAAACAGATTGAGCTTTTAAATGCTCTGCTGAAAAGGCATGGCTTTGAGGGGAGTTACTATATCACAGATTGGAATAACAGTCTGGCAAACCGGAACTATATACAGGACAGCTGCTACCGGGGGACGTATATTTTAAAAAATGTATTGGATTATTATGACAACGTGGATGAGATGGGATTCTGGTATATGTCGGATATTCTGAATGTTTATTACGATACGGAAGGCATCTTAAGCGGGAGCGCGGGCATTCTGACCAAGGACGGCATCCGTAAACCGGCATATTACGCGTTCCGTTTTCTGTCAGATCTGGGCAGCCGGCTGATCGAGAAAGGTGAAAACTATATTATCACGAAAAATGAAGAAAACGGTATACGGATTCTCTGCTTTAATAATAAGAACTTAAGCCCGAAGTATTTTCTGGTAGAAGAGGACCGGCATAAACCGGAGGAGGTTTCTCAACTGTTTTTAAATAAAGATTCCCTTAATCTGAAAATAAGATTGGAAAACCTTCCATATGACGGCACAATTGCAGTACGGCAAAAAATTGTGAATGAAGAGCATGGCAGCATCCTGAACCAATGGATTGCAATGGGGTGCGAAAGAGAACTTCTTCCCGAGGATATACGGTATCTTCGGCAGACATCAGTGCCGGCAGTTGAAATGGAGCGTATCCGCGTGGAAGGCGGGCATATGGAGCTTCATATCAGGTTGATGCCACATGAGATGCGGTGGATATCCATGATCCCTGTTTAGGATTAGAAACCGTATAAAAATCACTTGCGCGGATCACGCAGGATATTTTTATACGGTTCCTTAATGATTATAAGATCAGTTTCGGCTGATCTTTTTTTATTCTATAGGAAATTTCTCCGAATTTTCCTATAGAATAAAAACCCTCCGGGGGATGCGCACTACGCGCATAAGGAAAATGGCTGCTGCCGCAGCCGCGCTTCGGCGCGAGTGTGCGTCGAGACGCACACTTTTCTTGTTCTACGAAACAGAATTTGTCAAAATATTTCAACGTAAAAAGGGAAATATCAATTCTGCAAAAATCATACAAAAAATCAACTCAATTCTGATAGTTTAGTTTTCCTGTATTTTCTATAATGAAATCACAACAAACGTAACGTTAATACAGATAAAGGAGAGAGAACAATGGAAAGAAAAATCAAACGTGGCGTAGCAATCTACAGTTATTCCGGAGAATATGGAAGAACCATGAACCTGGAGGATTGCTTCAAGGATATGCAGGATATGGGGGCAACCGGGATTGAGATTCTGGCAAATTCTCACATTGACAGCTATCCGGAACTCAGTGACGCATATGTGGAGAAATGGTTTGGATTGTGCAAGAAGTATGGGATCGAGCCGGTAGAGTATGGTCACTGGATTGACACAAGGCTCTATAAGACACGGGACATCAGCATGGAAGAAGCAAGAGAGAAACTGATCAATGATTTTAAAATTGCCAACAAGCTGGGTTTCCATATTCTCAGGACGAAAATGGGCGTGATCAACGGTGAGCTCGCCCCGGTAGAAAACTGGCGGGAAATTATCAAGAGCGTACTTCCGGAAGCGGAAAAATATGACGTGGTCATGTGTCCGGAGATCCATCTTACAACCGTATTGGCAGATCAGTTTGTACAGGATTATGTGGACTTTATCGAGGAGACGGGCACCAAAAACTTTGGCCTTAACATTGATCTCAGCGTATTCCAGAATCGCTTTGACGTGCCCGGTGTGGTCGTATTTAATCCGGACTGCAAACACTCACAGCCGGAGGAGATCATCCCTCTCCTTCCATACGTAAAATGTATTCATGCAAAATTCAATAAGATGGATGATGAGTTTCATGAGCTGACAATTCCTTATCCGGAGATCCTCCAGATTCTGAAGGAGAAAGGATGGGAGGGATATCTTCTCAGCGAGTACGAAGGCGAGAACAAGGATGTTCCGGGATTTGTATCTCAGGAGCTCCGTAAACAGCATGTTATGATGAAACGGATTCTTGGTTATTAAGAGGAGGATATGAAGATGTTAGAGTCAAATGTTATTCAGTACAGAGGATTTCATAATATTGAAAAGGATGGTAAGATCGTAGGATTTCAGGTTTGCGTAAGATCAGATTATTACCGCGGCGTATGGCTCAGCCAGCTCCGTCCGGGTAAGGTGATCGTAGACGAAGTCACTTATCCGAAGGAAGAAGTGATATGGGAGATCAACGGGAAGGACTATACGGTTGCTGAGATCGCGGAAGCAGGAAATGATTTCTGGCGGATCACAGATGTGGCGACCTTGAAGATCATGAAGGAAGGCGGACTGGAGCAGGGATTTCATAATGTATCTGTCCGTTTTGCGGCAAGCTGTTCCTATATGCCGCCGTTCCTCGACATGTTCGATGAGGATGGAGATGACAGATCCTTTAACGGCGGTACTTATACACGGGAAAATATGATCATTGTTTAAGGACGTGAAAACCGGACAGGAGAGAGAAAACAGGCTCTCCTGCTTTCCGGAGACCAGACAGAGTATGATCAGACAGGATATGCATAGATATCATGGATAAAAAGGAGGAGAAAAAAGTGCAGACAAATAATACGGCAGTACAAAAGGAAAAAATGGACAAAGGCTCCGCATTCGCGTATGTGCTGGGATTCAGCGGCACAAATGTGATCTGGTATATGATCAACAATTATCTGATGTTATTCTATACCGATGTTGTAGGGCTGACGGCAGGGGCAATTTCTACGATCATGCTGATCTCAAGGATCTGGGACGCGGTAAACGATCCGATGATGGGGGCAATCGTAGACCGGACTCATACAAAGTGGGGAAAATTTAAACCCTATCTCGCGATCGGCGCCCCGTTTCTTGCAATCTTCAACGTCCTGACCTATACGGTATGGCCGTTGGAGGGAACCGCAAAAGTTGTGATCTGCCTGCTTTGCTATATCGGTGTCGGTATGGCTTACACGGTGATTCAGGTTGCGATCAACGGCCTGGTAAACAGACTGGCCAATGACCCGCAGATTAAGATGGATATCATCTCCATGGCACAGGTTGGTTCTTCTGTTGTACAGACAATCCTCGGTGCGTGTGCCATGCCGCTGATCCTGTATTTCAGCAAAAGTGATGTTGCGAATGGAACGGGATACTTTTGGGCAACCATCGTATTTTCAATCGTAGCGCTTCCAATGTTCTGGTTTTGCGCAATACGCTGCCGGGAAGTAAAAGACGCGGAAACACTGAAAGCAGAACACGGTGAGAAGGCAGAGAAAGTACCGCTTGTCAAGTCCCTGAAAGCAGTTATGAAAAATAAACAGATTATGATCTGTGTGATCGTTGTATTTATCGGGGCTACATCCCAGATCGCGCGTATGTCATTGCTGTCCTACTATCTAATCTACTGCGCCGGCGCTTATGCATATATCGCTCCTACTTTCACGATCATAAGCCTGACACAGATGATCGGAAACCTGGTTTTGCCGTTGGCAACCCGGAAATTTGGAAAAATCAAATGGCTAAAGATTACAATGGTGATCAATGCCGGAGCGATTTTGTTCCTGTTCTTTGCGCCGTCAACGAATATTCCGATTTTGTTATTCTGTAGCGGGTTATACGGTATTACAAACTCTGCGACGAGTATTTGTTACAGTATGCTGTGTGACTCTATCGAATACGGCGACTATATGTACGGAACCCGTGATGACGCGCTTGCATTTTCTTTCCAGAGTTTTGGCGTAAAAGTGGCTCAGGCACTTACCGGATCCGTATCGGTCCTTTTGCTGGCGGCGATCGGCTATGTGGCAGGCGCGGAACAATCCCAGTCTACCCAGGCGGGGATCAATGCAATCGTAAATCTGATGCCGTCGATTCTTGGATTCCTTGCGCTGGTTCCAATGGTATTCTACAAGCTGGATGAAAAGATGATGGACAAAGTCCGTGTGGAGCTGGAAGCCAGAAGATCTGGGAAGCAGGCGTAAGAAAATTTTTGGTAGTGTAAAGTATCGTATGAAAAAACGATACGGGAATTGCCCGCATTAAAAATCTGCTTCGCAGATGGCGGGCAAGTAGGCAATCAATTTGCTGCGAAAATTGGTTACATATGGTTAAGGAGGATTATACAATGAAAAACGGAAAATTACAGGTAGCAGTAGTAGGGTGCGGAGGAATCGCGAATCAGAAACATTTCCCGGCTTTAAAATCTCAGGCAGACAAGTGCGAGATCGTCGCATTCTGCGATATCCTTGTGGAGAGAGCCGAAAAGGCGGCGAAAGAATATGGCACGCCGGACGCAAAGGTATATGAGGATTATCGGGAACTCATGAAAGATGACGCGATTGATGTGGTACATGTGTGTACGCCAAACGTGGCACACTGCCCGATCACAGTTGCGGCATTTGAAGCGGGCAAGCACGTGATGTGCGAGAAGCCGATGGCAGCAACCACTGAGGACGCGCAGAAGATGATGGATGCATGGAAAAAATCCGGCAAGAAATTCACGATCGGATATCAGAACCGATTCCGTAAGGATACGCAGACGCTCTATAAAGCATGCCAGGCAGGAGACCTCGGGGAGATTTATTTTGCCAAGGCGCATGCGATCAGAAGAAGGGCAGTTCCTACATGGGGAGTATTCCCGGATAAATCAAAGCAGGGCGGCGGTCCGTTGATCGATATCGGAACACATGCGCTGGATATTACATTATGGATGATGGATAATTATGAAGTAGAGAGCGTGACCGGCTCTGTATTTGAGAAATTGGGACACATTGAGGAAGCCACCCAGGGTAATATGTTTGGAGCCTGGGATCCAAAGACTTATGAAGTCGAGGATTCTGCATTTGGCTTTATTAAGATGAAGAATGGGGCAACCATTTTCCTTGAATCTGCATGGGCGATCAATATGAGGCAGTCCATTGAGGCGGCTACTACGCTTTGCGGAACCAAAGCGGGGGCTGAGATCATCGGCGGCATGAGCAAAGCGCAGGGCGAGTATGATCTGATCTTTAATAAGACCAGCCATGGGCAGTTGACGGAGGAAAGCCTGTCAGCAGGCGGAACGATCGCATTCTTTGAAGGCGGTTCTGACAAGCCGGAAGATATTGAGTGCAAACAGTGGATGGAAGCAATTCTGAATGACGGGGAGCCGCTTGTGAAACCGGAGCAGGCATTTACGGTAACAAAGATTTTGGATAATATTTATAAATCAGCCGCGGAGGGAAGAGAAATCAAATTTTAGGAGACGATTGCAGGTGCAGCGGCGCAGGGAGAAGCGCCGCTGTATTTGAAAAACAGATATCGGAAGGAGAAATCATGTATCAGTATAATAGGAAAGGACCAAAAAGAGGAATTGCACTGTACAGCTATTCCGCCGAATTTGGATTAACAAAATCACTGGAAGAGTGTTTTGAAGATATCCATGATATGGGCGCGCACGGGATTGAGATTTTAGCAAATACACACATTGAGAATTATCCTTATCCGACGGATGAATGGGTAGAGAAATGGTTCCGCCTGTGTGATAAATATGAGATTATCCCTGTGGAATATGGTAATTGGATCGACTCCCATGTACTGGGAGACAGGGACCTGACCACGGAGGAATCCTGTGAAATGCTGGAAAGAGACATCCGTCTGGCACACAGGCTTGGATTTAAAGTCATGAGGACGAAGATGCCAGTGATCACGGATGACCTTGCCCCGGTTAAGAACTGGAGGGAAATCATCCGGATGGCACTGCCTCTGGCAGAAAAACTGGACATTCAGATGTGTCCGGAAATCCATACGCCGACAAATCTTAAGGGAAAGATGGTATCGGATTTTGTAGAGTTTATTAAGGAAACCGGCACAAAGAATTTTGGATTGAATATTGATTTCAGCGTGTTCCGTACAGAATTTGCCGAGGGAGATTACAAGGATCCGCATTTTACTCCGAATGCACCGGAGGATCTGATCCCACTGCTTCCGTATATTTACTGCTGCCATGCGAAATTTATCAATATGAGTGATGAGTTTGAAGAGACAACCATACCATACAATAAAATTATCCAGATATTGAAAGACAATCACTGGGACGGATACCTGTTGAGTGAGTATGAAGGCGCGGACAAATATGACGAGGGTTATGAGGTTGGCCAGACACTCAGGAAACATCACATCATGATGAAGAATTATATTGGCGATTAAAGGAGGGATGTAAGATGGAAAAACAAGTAATCCAGTCAGTAGGATTTAGGAACATAAAAGAAAACGGAGTTGTTACAGGGTTCCAGTTTAAGATAAGACTTCCGTATTACAGAGGGGTTTTTTTGAGCCAGTTAAGGCCGGGAACACTTGTTGTTGATGGAGAGCGGTTCGAGAAAGAGGATATCATCTGGAATATCAATGGTGAGGGTTTCACCTATGACGAGATGAAAGCAGACTGGAAAACACACTGGGGCGTAACAACACCGGCCGTGCTGAAGGTAAAAAAGGAAGGCGGGCTCTCTCAGGGGTATCATAAACTGAAATATGGCTTCTGTTTTACATCTTCCTATATGCCGCCAATCATACAGGATCATCTGGATCCGGATGCAGAAAATTTTATCTTTATGCCGGAGTTCGGTCACCATATAAATGAAAGAAGATTATTGATCGTGTAAAAGGACATATCCCTTCAAAATATGTCATTCCCTATTCCCCAGATTTTCCGCATACGCAATGATCAGATCCACCATCCGCCCATAGCTCTTCACGCCTTCGCTCTGCCCGTTCGCTTTCAGATATGTATCATTCACCTTATCGGAAACCTCTGCCACTGCCCCATCATAAGAATCCCAAAACCGGGAATTTTCCCGCAGATCCGCTTCCACCGCTTCGTCCAGTCCTTCCCGGACCGCCTGCCACTCTTCTGCATCCGCCCGGCGCAGTGCATTCATGCAGTACACCCACCCCATCAGATATCCGCTGTATTCAAAGTCCTGTTTTCCAGATCCGATGCAAGCCAGAAACGCGATAAAGTTCGCCTCCTCCTCCTGCATAAATCCCCGCAGATGGGATAATTCATGGCACAGCGTAAAAGGAATATTATAATCGATCATGTCTGCATTAAAATTCGCTTCTATCGTAAATGGAGAATATACCCCGGACAGGTTCTGATAGGACAAGATTTCCGATATACAGACCGGCTTTGGATGGGGATAGTACCCTTTCAGATCCGGATATTCCTCCGCCAGTTTTTTCATCGCCTGTACAGCCATATCTCCCAACACCTGCAGGGTCATCTCTTCTGCTCCTGCTGCCCGGCTTTCTCCATTCGCATTCCCTGTTATATTCCTGCTTCCGGGCACAGACATTTCAACATCTGCCTCTGTATCATTTTCCCGGCCCGCTTCCTCAGGTGCCGCCAGAATCATTGTCCCGCTGCCACTGCGCTCCACCTGCCCCGCCAGGCTGTTGACCCCCTCTGTCAGCCACAGGCAGACAGTCTTCAATTCCTCCGCCGTATACTGCTTTGCCTCCAGCCCGGACTTCTCCGAAAAGGATTCCCTCTGGTAATTCACTCCGCAATTGGCCATATACAAAAACAGCAGCAGTGAAGCCGTAAGAAATATACCTGACGCCCACCCAAGCGCATTCTCTCCGCCATGTCCGAAACGCACAGACTTCACAACGGCACGCGCTCCCGTCACCGGAAGCAGGATCAGCAGCACATAGAGTCCGATCTCTACGATAGAAAAAGGCGCCAGTCCCGTCACCCTTCCCACAGCCGCAGTCAGCTTCTGATAAATATGTACCGCATACCACTCCGCAAATCCCGGTATCTGCCTTGCGCACACCAGCAAAATCCCTGCTGCCGCCAGAAAAATGCAGGCTGCGATCAGCCGTTTATCTGTTGTTCCCAGTTTCTTTTTCTCTTTCATCTTATAGGTTCCGTCCTCAATTATTGTCTAAGTAAAATTATAGCCTATTTTTCCGGCCTTCTCAATATGGCATTCTCTGGAAATGCTGAAAATCTTGCGTTTTCTACCGGGTACGGTATCGGTATATTGGCGGCTTTTTCGCCTGTTTCCGGTCTTTCGGAAGTCTTTTCTTCCTGTCCTGGCTTCTGGACATCATGTCCAGTTAGAGAGAATTTTTATTGACGGAGCTCCGAATCCTGGCTATAATAAAATTGTAATTTAGTTTGGACGAATACATTGATCCAAATTGCCTATACTGTATCTGTAAGAACCCAGAAGGGCTTAAATGAAATTTACGGCAGAATTTTCAAAGATTCCATGCCGGAGCTTTATGCAGACGAAAATGTGGACTGGGAGACCTATTACCGTTCCTATGTGGACACATACCTGCAGAGAGATATCCGCGATCTTGCACAGGTTGCCGATATTTCGGCGCCAACGGCGAAAAATGGCTGTCTATTTTGGTATCGTCCCATATTTTAGTTTAGCCCTCATAAATTATAGAACTGCCGATACGGATCAAAACCCATATCGGCAGTTTTCTTTTTTCAGCCATGCTGATGATTTATACTCACGGCAGATTTATCTGGCGCGCAGTATAATTTCTCAGACTCCCGAATAAGCCGCAAATCCCGCGTCGATCGGCAGTACCACGCCCGTGATCGCGCTCGCCGCCCTGTCGTCGCACAGGAAGAACACGCCGCCCAGCAGTTCCTCGCTGTCCACAAACCGTCTGGTGGGTGTGCCGTTCAGGATCTTCTCGGAACGCGCCGTCGGTGTCCCGTCCTCGTTGAACAGCAGCGCACGGTTCTGGTTGGACACCAGGAATCCCGGTGCGATCGCGTTGCACCGGATTCCGGTTCCCGCAAAATGTGTCGCCAGCCACTGGGTAAAGTTGGAGACCGCCGCCTTCGCTCCGGAATACGCCGGAATCTTGGTCAGCGGGATATACGCGTTCATGGAGGAAATATTCAGGATGGATCCGGATTTTTTCTCCACCATGTCCTTCGCGAATGTCTGCGTCGGAAGCAGCGTCCCCTGGAAGTTCAGCTTAAACACAAAGTCCACGCCGCCTGCGTCCAGATCGAAAAAGGTCTTCTGCCCTTCCTTCGCCTCATGCTGATATTCATTGTCCGTGGTCGCCCTCGGATTATTGCCGCCCGCGCCATTTACCAGGATGTCGCACGGCCCCAGGTCCTTCAATACTTGAGCATGGACTGCCTCCAGCGCCTCCGGCTCCAGCACGTTCGCCTTATAGCCCTCGCAGATAAAGCCCTCTGCCTTACATTCCTCCGCCAGCTTCTTCACCGCGTCCTCATTCAGATCCAGTGCCGCCACCTTCGCTCCCGCCTGTGCAAATGCTTTCGCCATCGTACCGCAGAGCACGCCGCCTGCTCCTGTCACAACCACAACTTTTCCCGTAAAATCAATATTCAAAGGTAAATTCATTCTGCTCCTCCAATCTTTTCGCAGAGCATTCCTGGATTTTCCAGGAATGCTCTATCATAACCTGTTCTTACCAAAAGTATATCCGTTTCTGCTTTTGCCTATCCCGATCTCTTATGAAACTCCGAATCCAAAAAATGCATTCGTATTATGGAAGCAGATATCTTCCACAATCCGCACGAGCTGCTTCTTATCCTCCGGGTACTGTCCGCTTTCCACCCATTCCCCGATCAGCTCACAGAGAATGCGCCGGAAATACTCATGCCTCGTGTAGCTTAAGAATGACCTGGAATCCGTCAGCATTCCCACAAAGCATCCCAGCATCCCATTATTTGCAAGCTCCGTGAGCTGGCTGCGCATGCCGCTGCGGTTGTCATTGAACCACCAGCCGCTTCCTTGCTGCACCCGGCCCACAATGCCGTCTCCCTGGAAGCATACCGCGATCGTCACGAGGGCGGTATTGTCGTTGGGATTAAGGGAATACAGGATCATCCTCGGCAGTCCCTCATTTTCCTGAAATGCGTTCAGAAGCGGAGCCACATTTTCCACGCCGGACTGGCTGTTCACCGCGTCATATCCGGTATCCGGCCCCAGCTTCGCGAACTGCGGCTTGTTATTGTCGCGCAGGCATCCGAAATGGATCTGCATCACCCAGCCCAGCTCCGTATATTTCTTCGCGCAGGCAATGGTCACCAGTGTCTTGTATGCATCCGCATCCGCTTTTTCCGGACGATCGCCCTTCATTGCCGCCGCAAATGCAGCCTCAGCCTGCTCCGGATCCGGCTCCTCGTACATGCAGTAGTCCAGTCCATGATCCGCGCACAGGCAGCCGTGCTCCGCGAAGTAATCAATCCTGGCCAGAAGCGCTTTTACCACATCCTGGGCACTGCGGATTTCAAACCTGCAGACTGAGGACAGCCTTCCGATGTATTCCGCAAAGCCCGCTTTTTCAATGTTGATCCCCTTATCCGGGCGGAACGCAGGCAGCACCTTGATCTCCATCGTCTCGTCCGCCGCGATCACATCATGCCAGTGCAGATCGTCGCAGGGATCGTCCGTGGTGCAGATTGCTTTCACATTGAATTTGCGCATCAGATCCCGGGCCGATACATGCGACAGAACCTCATTGCATTTGTCATAGATCTCGTCCGCGTTCTCCTCCGTCAAAGGCTCCGTGATCCCGAATACGCGCTGCAGCTCCAGATGGCTCCAGTGATACATGGGATTCCCGATCAGTCGGGGCAGTACAGACGCAAACGCCCGGAACTTTTCCCTCGGGTCCGCGTTCCCGGTAATGATCTCCTCCGGGATCCCGCCGAACCGCATCTGTCTCCATTTATAATGGTCGCCGCCCAGCCAGACCTGCGTGATATTGTCAAATTTCCTGTCCTCCGCGATCTCCTGCGGATTGATATGGCAGTGGTAGTCGATGATCGGCATATGCTCCGCCGCCTCATGATAAAGCCATTTTGCCGTATCCGTGGACAGCAGAAAATCCTGATCCATAAATTTTTTCATCATGCTCTCCTTTTCGTAACTGTTCCCAATGGGGTTTCTTGGCCTGCCTTGCGATTACTTTGCCACTTTTCCTTCGGTTTTTTCCAGCATGTCCCAGCAGCCCCACAGGTACATGATCCCCAGAGCCCGGTCATACAGCCCATACCCCGGCCGGCACTTTTCGCCCCAGATATGCCGCCCGTGATCCGGGCGCACATAGCCGGTATAGCCGCAGTCATGGTATGCCTTTACGATCTCCAGGATTCCCGTATCCCCGTCGCAGTCCCGGTGGGAAGCCTCGGTAAAGTCCCCGTTGGGATAATGGCGCACGTTTCGGATATGCGCAAATACGATCCGGTCGCAGTAAGTACGCACGATATCCGCCACATTATTTTCCTTATTCGCGCCCAGAGATCCGGAACACAGGCAGAGGCAGTTGTACTCGTCGTCCACCATACTCAGGAACCGTCCGATGGATTCTTTGTCGCAGAGCAGACGCGGAATCCCGAAAATATCCCACGGCGGATCGTCCTGATGGATCGCCATCTTGATCCCCGTCTCGTGGCAGGTCGGAATGATCGCCTCCAGGAAATATTTCAGGTTTTCCCACAGCTTTTCCTTGGTCACCGGACGGTATGCCTCGAACAATTCGTCCAGCTTCGCCATCCGCTCCGGCTCCCATCCCGGAAATGTCATTCCGTTCAGGTTGTTCAGGATGTAATCCGCCATTTCCTTATAGTCGTCCTGGATCCGATCCTTCTCGTAGAACAGCGCCGTGGAGCCGTCCTCCAGCGGATGGAACAGGTCTGTCCTTGTCCAGTCAAAAATGGGCATAAAGTTATAGGTCACGACCTTCACACCAAACTTCGCCAGGTTGCGCAGCGTAGTCTTATAGTTTTCGATATACTTGTCTCTGGTAGGAAGCCCGATCTTGATATCGTCATGCACATTCACACTTTCCACCACGTCCATGTTGAAGCCCGCGCCCTCGATCTGGCGTCTTGCCTCCTCGATCTCTTCCACCTCCCAGACCTCTCCGGCCTGCTTGTCATGCAGCGCCCAGACCAGCCCGGTCACTCCCGGGATCTGTTTGATCATCTCCGGGGTGATACTGTCGTTTCCTTCGCCATACCAGCGAAATGTCATTTGCATCGTCTTATCCTCCTTCTCTTTCATTAAGGACTGTCGCAAGATATACATATTATTTTGAGACAGTTCCTTAGTCCTGCTGCCGATATACTTATTTATTTCCCATATTACCCTCGATATACTTTCCAATGGAATTTCAGGAAATATTGCTGCGGTTATGCAGATTTTGCATTTGCCGTACATTTGAATTTCTGTTCTATCGGCACTCTTTATTGCAGAGCTTTCTGCAGAACTGTTTTGATATTTTCAGTATAGCAAAAATGTCCTCTTTTTACGTGGTAGTTACTGCTTGAAACCTGGTAAAAGTTGCCATATAATATGTATTGTGCTGAAGCGCAAGCAGGTCATCCATTTTCTGGCGAAAATTGATGACAAATTATAATATATTTAGGAAACATACTCTTGTTTATATTATCCAATTTTTCGGAGGATATTTTGTGAATCATGTACAAAGAAGAATTTAATCCAAGCCAGATTATGACGGAACGCTACTACGAATTTCACCACACTTACAATGAAATCCCACCCGTCGTCGATTTTCACCAGCATCCCTTCTATGAGATTTTTTTCTTTTTATCTGGAAATGTAACCTATATTATAGAAGGACGAAGCTATAAGCTGCGCCCGGGAGATATCCTGCTGACCAGCAGCTCCGACATCCACCGCCCCGACATCCGCCCCGGCAGGCCCTACGAGCGGATCGTGATCTGGCTGGCAGACGATTTTTTTGAGCAGCTGCAGGATTTTTTTGATGAAGATTTTACCGCCTGCTTTACGGACGCCGCCCTCAAGGATTACCGGCTGATCCGACCCGACAGTCAGAATATCGCACACTTAAAACAGCTCTGCGACGAGATGGCCAAAGCCAGGCACAGCCGCGAGATGGGAAGCCAGGCCCTGACTTCCGCATACCTGACGGAATTTTTAGTATACGTTAGCCGGGCCTACTACGATGCCCCCGATTCGGTCAAAAATGACATTACGGAAAATGAAAAGATCAACCAGGTCATTTCCTATATCAATGAAAACCTGACCGAAGAATTATCCTTGGATCGGCTTGCCGCCGGATTTTACATCAGTAAATATTACCTCAGCCGGCAGTTCAAGCAGTTTACCGGATTATCCCTGTATCAGTATATCATGAAAAAGCGCCTCATCTCCGCCCGGAATATGCTGAAAGCAGGCAGTCCTGTGATGGACGCCTGCCTCTGCTGCGGATTCAGCGATTACTCCAACTTCCTGAAAGCCTTTAAGCGGGAATTCGGGCAGAATCCGAGTAAATATTCCAGGGGGTAGGATCACATATACTTAGGGACTGTTCCTACGCTTTGATATCCCCATCGTCAAACGGGTCGCCGCATTCCGGACAGAATTTCGGTGGTTTCGCCGGGTCTTCCGGCTCCCATCCGCATTTGTCGCATTTGTACTGCGGAACTCCCGCCGGCTTCGGACGGCCGCATTCGGAACAGAATTTTCCTTTATTCACCGCACCGCAGGTACAAGTCCAGCCATCTGCCGCAGGCTTGGGCGCTCCGCACTCCGTACAGAACTTCCCGATGTTTCCCGCTTTTCCGCAGGAGCAGGTCCAGCCTGACGTAGCGGATCCCCCGCCTGACGCGGCTCTGGATGACTGCTGCCAATTTTCCTGTCCTGTATGCATACCGCCCGATGGCTGTTGATTCGGCTGGCCCGCATAGGCACCGCCCGGCATCGGCTGATTCGTCTGCTGTCCATTCTGCTGCCTTCCCATCTCATACAGCCCTTGCAACCCTGCGCCTCCGGCCTGCTGTGCCATGCCCATTCCCATAAACCCGGTCATCGCGCCTGCCGTGTTCGCTGCCGCTGTACGCATGGCATCCGCCTGTGCTCCGGCCAGCGTTGCCGCAGCCATCCCCGGATCCCGCATCACTGCAGATTTCTGGAGCTGCTTGATCATGTCCTCGTCCTCCTTGGAAGCGGACACGCTGTTCATCCCGAAGGAGTAGATCTGAATCCCCCGAAGCTCCGTCCATTTCTTAGACAGCACCTCATTCAGAGCGTCCGAAAGCTCCATCGTATGCCCCGGCAGGGCGCTGTAGCGGATACCCATCTCCGAAATCCTCGCAAACGCGGGCTGCAGCGCGGTCAGAAGCTCCGATTTCAGCATAGAATCAATCTGATCCCTGGTATACACATTTCCCACATTTCCGCAGACATTTGCATAGAACGCCATGGGGTTCACGATCCGATAAGAGTATTCCCCGTTGCAGCGGATGGAAATGTCCACATCCAGTCCGATATTCCGGTCCACCACCCGAAACGGCACCGGGTTCGGGGTTCCATATTTATTTCCAGGGATTTCCTTAATATTCACATAATAGATCCGCTGGTTCCTCCCCGCGCCGCCGCCGAACTGAAAACGCTCCCACGCCTCCTTCGCAATCCCTTTCAGACCTTCCATAAATGAGCCGCCGAACACCGACGGGCTCGTGCCCATGTCGTAGGTATACGCTCCCGGCTCCGCGCAGGCATCCATTACCCTGCCGTCTTCCACGATGATCATACACTGGCCGTCCGCCACCGCGATATGCGAGCCGTCGGTAATGATGTTGTCATCGCCCCTCCGGTTGGAGGAACGCCCCGACACATTCCGCATGCCTCTCGCCACCAACACATCCGCATCCAGGGCATCACAGTAAAAATATTCCTTCCACTGATCCGCCAGCGTCCCTCTGACCGCATTCGATGCTGCTCTTATCAATCCCATAATGTTCTCCTTTCCGCAAATGCCTTGAATTTTTATTTTTTTATCTTAGGAACTGTCAAAGAATTAATCTTTACATCTGACTTGTCGGATATATTGCAATCCGGCTTCCATCTCCGTCGCTGTCCATCTGCCGGCCTGTTAAACCGAAAATCCTTCAGAACTTCCCGCTGGTCCCCGAGCTGTCCGAGTGCATGCTTCCGCTCCCGCCGGATGAATGCTGTTCCGGTTTCTTCGTCCGGCTGACCGTATGATACAGGAACAGGTCCGACCGATTCGACAGATGAAAACTCCCGGCCTTTAGATATTCCATCGCGCCATCCTGGCGTACCCTGGTATTCATCCCTTTCCTCCAGACTATCACGACCGCCGCAGAAATCCCCAGCGACAGCAGAAATGATACTCCAAAGATCACCGGAAATCTCCATCCTTCCCGATATCGATGCTGTTCCGTATAAGGCGCTCCTTCCTCTGCCGCCGACAGATAATCATCCGCGATCGACAGATATCCGGAAAATGCCTCATAATACTCTCCATCCGACAGATCATCCAGGATCAAGCTTCCCAGCCGTTCCCTTGCATATGTAGAAAATGCTTCCTGCGCCGAGCCGAATCCCACCAGCCCCCAGTCGCGCTCCGCCATGCTGATCGCCAGCATCACGCCGCTGCCGCCACTGTCCGCTCCCAGGCCATACTGGGAAAAGATCTGTCTCTGCCAGTCCTTAATATCTCCCCCGCCAAAATTCGGCGTAGTCACTATATAGACCCCTGTGCCGTGTATTTTAAACAAACGCCTGCACTCGGACTCCAGCGCCTGTTCCTCTTCCGCGTTCAAAAGCCCCGCATCATCCTGCACCCAGCCGTCAAAGTAGGAAGCCTGATCTGCCGCAGCATCCCAGGACAGGCCTTCTGCAATTTCTGAATTTTGGTACGGTTCTGCATTCTGGATCCACGCTTCCATATTCCACGTTTCATTTGCCGCTTTCACTTCTGGCAAATGGAACGTATTCAGGCTGCACGCAGCTACCAACATCATAACTGCCGCTTTACACATTCTATTTGCCCAGCTTGCGCATCCGTCCCATGGTGAATTTTCTTTATATAGCTTCTTCTCTTTCCCCCTCACAGTTCCTCTCTTTCTTTCCTGCATATTTTTGATATATCGTTTCATCACAGCACACCCCCGAACAATAAGATTCCAAGAATGGAGCATACAGCCGTCCCAATCGCCGTGAATCCACATAAATATCTCCAAAACGCGCCCTTATCTACTGGCAGCTCCCCGACCATCTTCCCCGTCTGCCCGTTGATCGCAAACTGATACTTCTTTCCATTATAAACTGTCTCGAACATCCAAACCGGGAGCAGCGCATAATGCACCTTTCCATTTTTTGCATCCAGATACCGGTGCTTCACCGTCACCGTATCATACCCGCTGACCGTACCGCGCATCACCTGTTCCGCACTTCGGTACAGCCGCTCCTTCGCCCTGCCCTCTGCCGCCTTCGCTTCTACATCATATTTATCCGTCTCATATCCCGCCAGATATGCCGGATTAAATTCCGTCAAAGCGCCGTAATCAAAGGGCTCAATGGATTCCGTCGTATCATCGTCCATCTCTGTACTTCCATCCACCGGTACATGATAAAACTCCATTCCCCCCGCCCGGTTCACCAGATAATAGGACGTTTCCAGATAATCATACTCCGAATCACTCCACGCCCTGGTCCGTGTTGCGTTAAAGCTCATCTCCGCACTCGCGTCACAGTCAAACAGCCAGTACGGCACATAATAGCCTTTCAGATTTTTCAGATAACTCCTGTCCCGGAAATTTTTCGGAAGCAGACGCTTCCCTTTGCAAAAATTCTCCAGCATCTGCCGCGCCTGATCTCCCTTGATCTTGAAGGGAATCATCACATCCGGCTCATATTCCCCCGATGCGGACGCCCGGATCACGACCACGTTGTCACAATAGGGACAGGTCGTGCTGACCGTATTCTCATCCGCCTCAATCTCCGCCCCGCAGGAAGGACAGATATACTTCCCATCCTCCGTCCGCTTCGCTCCCTGGGCTTCCCTCTGGTATTCCCAGTTCATCTCCTGTTCCTCTTCTCTTCCGCTGCTCCGCTCTTCCTCCTGCTCATACTGCCGCAGGGTTTCCAGGTCATACTCATTCCCGCAGCTTGCGCAGGACAGCTTCTGCGCCCCCGGTGAAAACCGAAGCGCCGCCCCACAGCAGGGGCACTTATATTGTACAAAGTCATTCATATTGATCTCCTTTTCGTTATTATTATTTTAGTTGATCTGATTTTCAAATAATGCTTCAAAACAGTAGGTATAACGGTAGCATACCGCTCCGAGTAAATACATATTTTCTAATGTTCAGAAAGTTATTTTGTGCCAGCTCCTAAGTCATGAATCCTACATTATGTTAATATCATTATATATGATGTCATATACAATAGCAAAACTATTTTTAGGCTTTTCAAACAGAAAATATCTGTTATAATAGTGTCATGGCAATTTTTGTCCGGTTCACACGGCCGGATATTTATCATTCTTAAAAAATGAAGGAGGCTGTCAGATATGCAGTATAAACCCCAGGGAGTGTGTTCGAAGTTGATTCAGTTTGACATTGAGAATAATAAGATACGTAATGTCGGTTTCGTCGGTGGATGTAACGGAAACCTGCAGGGAATCTCCCGCCTGATCGAAGGTATGGACGTAGACGAAGCCATCTCCCGGATGGAAGGAATTCACTGCGGCTACAAATCCACATCCTGTCCGGATCAGCTTGCAAAAGCGTTAAAAGAAGCAACCGGAAGATAAATTCCGGCTGCTTATAATGAATGCCATTAGATTTTTATTTCCATATTTTGTCTTTATAATATTGTATCATCATTATCTAAGATGATTTCAGTGCGTATCAGTGCACCTTTTTGTAGTGATCACATATCCTCTTGAGCAATGAGAGCAGCCACCGATATGTATAAGCATTTAAGTAGTGGCGCTTCTATGGTACAGGCAAACCTATTTTCTTTCTTATTTTATACTAAGTTAATGGGTTACTCTGCAAAGATACAACACGGTGGCTGCTCTCATTGCTCAAAAGGTACTGGACGGTTATCGCTTGTTATGGGATCCAGATTCCATTCGTATATGATACTGCTGAATCATACATTTCTTCATCATCATTCCCAGCAAAGTGTTCACAACGTACGCGGTAAAAATAACCTCTATCTACCTTTAATGTTTTTGTCGATATAACATAATAGGTATCGCGGGCGTCTTTAACTCGACCATCAATTTGTCCCCATTTTTCTGTATCTTCGTGATATCTGTCAACGTATACAATAACTGCCACAAAATCTACATCATGATCTGCCGTTGTCTGTCCATATGTATAAATCTTTCCATTTCCAGTCTTCGTAATTATACTATCTCCCGTCATTAAATGTTCACCTCGAAGAAAGGCGTTTGTAGATGAACCATAAGAATAGTCTTCATATGTCAAAAACGAACCATCTACGGTTACTTCTGAATCTAATCTTTCTTCTGCATTTGCACTAATTGATATTATCAATAACATACTACATAAAGCAAACATGAATGTTATTACAGATAAAATCCTTTTCTTCATAATCAAAATTTAATCTCCTATTGTCTTTCTTTTATTAAGTAAACAACACAGCTCTGAAAATCTTACGCCTTTTCTCAAAAAAAATATAAATTTTCCAAAATCTTTTTTAATTCTTCCTTTTTCATAACTCCAATTATCTGATACTCTACACCTTTATATTGAAATTTAGCCACTTGTCTATTTTCGTTACAATTTGGCTTTTCAAACTCTTCGACCTCTATTTCTATTTCATTTGTCAAAATAGTATACTCATCAATTTTTGTGTCCTCTTCTTTTCCCCCCCAAGAAGAATCTGCACTATTAATATACAGAATATATCTAATAACATCTTCTTGATATTTATATAATAGTTGCGCCGTTAACATTTCTTCATCTATTATATAATTCTCTAATTCCATATCGTCAGGCTTATATATTAATCTTACTGGTTTAACATGAAATTTATCTTCAATTTCCTTATATGCTACTACCTCATCAACATCTTCTGTATTCTGTTTTTCCATATCTTCCACATCAATTCCATTGATTGGCTCTCCCCGAACCGCCTGCCACACATTTTTCCAGTACGACTTACTCCCCACACTATTCATGCTAACCCCCAGCACAATAATAAGCACCGCTGCCAGGGAAACCACCCAATATTTTTTCTTCTTCCTCCGATAGACCACCTTCTCTTCCTTGATTTCTCCCGTATATTTCTGCTTTTTCCCGATTTCGCCCATAGCGAACCTGGACAGATCCGGCATGAGTTCCTCAGAAAATTCTACAAAACCATCGGAATCGTCCGGTTCTTCAAGATTCCCGTCCATATCAAATGCGTTCTTTCCGCCAGGCCTTCTATGATCAACAGCGTCATCAGAAGGAATCTCTTTCCCGTTTTCGTAAGCTTCGATCTTTTTCAGGAGGGCTCTGTCCATAGCTTCTGTTACTTGGAGTTCGTCAAGTTCCGTATGCCTCGCCATTTCTTTTTCTATCTCTTGTACTTCTTTTTCAATTTCCTGGTGTAATGATAGTGTTATTGATGATTTTTTTTGTGCTTGCATTCTCTTGCCCCTTACATTTTTTTATTCATCTCTCATCATCCAAGGAACTATACCCAAAGGACATCCCCTCGTTCATGTCCCTCCCCCCCCTATCCGCTTCAATCGACGATGCCACCGCATCGCCTCCTTCCTCCGCCTTGCGCTGCTGTAAACATCAGACGCCATTTACTTCGGAATTAATGCAATGCTGCACTAGTTTTTACTTGACTTTTCTTTAAATAAGGTTAATATGAATCTATATATAGTAACAAAATATCGTTACTACCTATGGAATATATTTCATCTGGAGGTTTTTTATGAAACGAATCATACTCACCGGCGGCGGAACCGCCGGGCATGTCACTCCAAATATCGCTTTGATCCCCCGGCTTCAGGAGATCGGCTATGATATCCAATACATCGGTTCCTACACCGGTATTGAAAAAGAACTGATAGAAGCTCTCAATATCCCCTACCACGGAATCTCTTCTGGAAAGCTGCGCCGTTACTTCAGTCTCCAGAACTTCACCGATCCGTTCCGCGTACTAAAGGGACTCGGCGAAGCGAAGAGGCTGGTTCGGGAACTGAAGCCTGACGTCATCTTTTCCAAAGGCGGCTTTGTATCTGTACCCGTTGTACTTGCCGGGAAGCAGGCAAAGGTTCCTGTCATTATCCATGAATCAGACATGACCCCCGGTCTTGCCAACAAGCTTGCCATCCCTTCTGCAACAAGGGTTTGCTGCAATTTCCCGGAGACACTGGAGCATCTGCCAAAAGAAAAAGCTCTTCTGACCGGTTCCCCTATCCGGCAGGAATTACTATCCGGCAATAAGATCGCTGCCATGGAGATGTGCGGATTTTCATCGGATAAGCCTGTCATTCTTGTCATCGGCGGAAGCCTTGGCTCCGTCGCAGTCAATACAGCTGTCCGCGCCGCTCTGCCAGACCTTCTGGAGCAGTTCCAGGTTGTTCATCTCTGCGGGAAGGGAAAGCTTGATGAAACTCTGGTCAATACAAAAGGCTATAAGCAGTTCGAATATATTAAAAATGAACTGCGTGACATCTTTGCACTGTCTGACCTGGTCATCTCACGGTCCGGCGCCAATGCGATCTGTGAGCTTCTTGCATTGCGAAAGCCGAATCTTCTCATCCCGCTTTCCGCCAACGCAAGCCGCGGTGACCAGATATTAAATGCCCGTTCCTTTGAACGCCAGGGCTTCAGTATTGTACTTGAAGAGGAAGAAGTCACCAGGGAATCCCTCCTTGACGCGATGAATCATCTTTACCAGAACCGGAACACATACATAGATGCCATGTGTGATTCCGGTCAGCAGGATTCTATCCGCACGATCATCCAATTGATTGAAGAAGTCAGTAAGCCATGACAGCAGCCGCTGTTTTTGTATACTGAACCAGAAGACATTCTGTTCGGATCTCCATGTGGTTCGGAAACCTGCCGCGGAAAGATTTCTGCATACAGAAAGCCTGCCACTGGCAGCATTTCTGCATACAATGGTATATAAAGCGATCTCCAAGAAAGCACATCGCCTTCCCGGTTAGAATGTGCTTTCTTAAAATCGGTTCAGCTCCTCATATTCCACGTCAAACTTTTTGTGAATCCAGTTTCTTGCTCTGTGCATCATCACATAAAATGCATTTTCAGACATGCCAAGCCTCTTGGCTGCTTCTGCTGCCGGAATATCCAGGTAGCATACCATCATGATTGCTTCATGCCATCTTGGATTCTTTTTCATCAGTGCTGTGAAAATACGCTCATGCAGTTTTGCCCGCTTCTCCTCTAATATCCTGTTAAGGTACTCTGACTCCAGACTTTCACTGGCCGGCTCTTCTATCACATCAGATCCTTCTATCGACTCTGTCATGATCATCCGAGCCGTCTTTTTGCGATGGTTCAAAGCAAAATGCTTCGCTGTAGTGTATAACCAGGATTTGATATTGGAATATTCTTCTTCACTCTCAATCTTTTTGTCCGTCATGTCTCTGTACAATGCCAGAAACACTTCCTGCGTAACATCTTCCGCCGTGCCCGGATCATCCACATATATGTGCGCTGCTTTCAGAACAAGATTTCTATACTTGCTGTAAACCTCATTAAATGCTCGCTTTTCAGTCAATGTTCTATCTCCGGTGATTACTTTAACTTGCTCAGGATCTCTTCCTTTTCGTTCTCCTTCAGTTCTCCCATATGCCATCCTATACCAACCTTATCTCCGTGATATCTCGGGATCATGTGCATATGAAAATGGAATACGGTCTGCCCTGCTGCCTCCTCATTGTTTTGTACGATATTGTAACCGTCACATTCCAGCACATCCTTCAGCTTTACAGTCATTTTCTTAGCCAGCAGTAATGCTTTCGACGCAAGTGCATCGTCCAGATCATACAGGTTGCGGTAATGCTCCTTCGGAAGGATCAGCGCATGCCCCTTCGATGCAGGACTCACATCCAGGATCACCCGAAAGTCATCATCCTCATACAAAGTCGCTGATGAAATCTCCCCCGCTGCAATCTTACAAAAAATGCAATTTTCTTCTTTCATAACTTTTATCCTCTTTCTCCTTTTCTTCTGTGTCCAGGTTATTGTAAGTAGTATAGCGCATTTTTCCAGAAAAGAGAACATAAAAATCAGAAAATACGCAGAAATGTTTTTAGATTCATTTTTCTGAATTGCTTTTTTTCTTTAACAAGGCTATAATAATGGGCATCGTTAGCTATTATGTCGAAAAAAGTCAGGATGAATTGATTGAATGCTGCTTTCGGACGTGTTAGACTACAAGTAAAAAGCCGGGAGGGAAAGATCCATGATGCACAATATTGACATTAATAAAATGAATCAGCTGATGGAAGAAAATGAGGATGCAAGGCAGATCATCAGCCAGCTGTTGGAAAACCATCAAGTCACGGTATCCACGATCGCGCATGAGATCCGCAACCCTCTCACTCTGGTCTCCTCAGCACTCCAGATCATGCAGGTCCAGCATCCAGAGGTAACAGAATTTTCCCACTGGAAGCAGACGATGGATGATGTAAATTTTATGTGCCAGCTCCTGGAAGAGCTTTCTACCTTCAACAACGGGAATACTCTGCATTATTCCGTATTTTCCATTGAGCATCTGCTGAAAAATATTGCGATCTCATTTGCTATATCTCTGGATGAAGCAGATTCTGATATTGAGTTTTCCTCTTCCATTCCGGATAATCTGGGTAAGTATACAGGCGATAAGATCAAGCTGGAAGAGGTGCTCCTGAATCTTCTCAAGAATGCGAAGGAAGCCATTCCAGGCAAAGGAACCATCCTGCTGACTGCCGGCCGGAAAAAGAATACCCTGACCATACAGATCAAAGACAGCGGATGCGGGATTCCTGCCGAGAATCTCGATTCCATTTTTGAGCCCTTCAAAACGTATAAGCAGGGCGGGACAGGTCTTGGCCTCTCTCTGTCCAAACGCATTGTAGAGGCACACGATGGTTCCATCTCCGTAGCCTCCAAAGAAGGAAAGGGAACTACGTTCACAGTGAAGCTTCCGATTTAGTGCTTCCCCGTTTGAAGCTGCCCAGCAGCGTCTCCAGAATAAATCCGCAGATCAGCCCTCCGATATGTGCGGCATTATCCACCCCCGGCTCTGACAGGCCAAGGAAGAGACTGAATCCAACAAGAACAAACACTCCTTTCTTATTCAGCCTGCCGATGCGTCCTTTATTTCGAAGCACCGCGCACAGCAGCGCCCCTGTCAGGCCGAACACCGCGCCTGAAGCGCCCGCGGAAACCACCACTTCTCCAAAACTGACATTAATCAATAAAGAACATATATTTCCTCCAATGCCGCTGATAAAGTACACCAGCAAAAAACGAAGCCTGCCGATCTCCGGTTCCAGATTCATTCCCAATGCCCCGAGCATTACCATATTACTCAGCAGATGTTCTATCCCGAAGTGAAGAAATATACTGGTCAGCAGCCGGTAATACTCGTGGCCTTCCACCACATATGGCTCATACATCGCGCCATATTGCTTCATAAACAGCACGTCCTCTGCTTTTCCTATTAACGCAAAAATAAAGAAAATACTAATATTGATCACGATCAGTACTGCTGTAGCGGTCGCTTTCTGCTTTTGCTTCTCCTCCAAAACCTGTACCTCTTTCTATACCTTATGAATCGGCCGCATGGCCATAATGGGATGCCCTTGGGTATATCTATTGATTTATTATACTGAGCGCCGGATAAACCGGCTGTGAGTATAAATATGTATTCTTATTATAATCAGCTTTCCTCCTCCTGTCCATCAGTTTCTAAAATCAGATCATCCCAATTTCCCCAGCGCTTTCTACGGATTCCATTTGCCGCTTTCCTCCAGGATTTCCACCAGCCTCCCGTTCCCTCTTCACATATGGTATCTGCCGTATGAAGCTGCTCATCCCTGTCATAAGTCGGGCGATGTGGATCCATGTCATATTCCTCTTCATCCGCTACACTAAATATATTTCCATAATTCTTATATTCATTTTCCACTCTGCTGTTCCTTCCGCCGCTCTCGTATTCATTTTTCCTTCCGTTGTTCCTTCCGCCGCTCTCATATTCATTTTTCCTTCCGCCGCTCCCGTATTCATTTTCTACACCGCTGCTCCTTCCGTGATTATATCCTATATTTTTCCGGCTGCCATATTGGTATTCCGTTCCCCTCTGCTTTTTATGGTATTCCGCTTCCGGCTCTCCCTGTCCTTTATATGCCGTTCCAGTGCGCACCTGCTCACCGTATCTGCCTCCTTCACCGCCGAATCTTCCCTGCCCGTTTCCTTTGCTCTCCCGCCTTACTCTCACAGTCCTCTTTTTTTCACTAAGCATCTTATTCCGTTCCGACTCCCTGCTTTTATACTCTTTCATGATCAGTTCAAGATCATAGTGTTCCTGAAGGGTTGCCTTATGAAGCTCATAAGCCAAGAAGATTCCTTCTGTATCTTCATAATCCAGCATCCTCACAAAATATTCTGTCAGTTCGTGAAATAATTTGCATAAATCTTCTTCCATGCCCGGGAAATAGCAAAAAAGCCATTTTCCTTCTTTATAAAAAATGTATTCGGGTTTCAAAACCAAGCAATTCGGGTTCAGCATATATCTCTGTAATGTCTCTGTCACTTCAAGGATCCGGGTTATCATCCCCTCGATCTCCTTCTTTTTTATACAGGCATTTTCGTACATATTCTTCATAGAAGTCAGACCGCTGATCTCATATGTATATCTGGCTTTTCCCTCTACTTCACAGCCTTCTACTTTCAGAAGCCCATCCAGTTGGTTCTGCCGCAGCATTGGCATCTGATAGTCCTCTTCGTAATGTTCTTCCTTATATAAATGTAGACAGCTCCTGTTCAGTTTCGTCTCAAATTCCGCCTGCACCATTCCACAGCACCTCCCTCTTTCTACAGCCTTCCTTTACTTATGCCCAAAGGTATCTCCTCCGGAAGCGCCAGTACCTGTTCCCGTCTCACCTATCTGTTTCTGCTCCGTATTGTTTTCTTCTATTTGGGCGGGCTCGTCCCCTGATTCCGTCTTCTCCTTTTTCACAGCGTCCACCGCTTTTTCCAGCATCCACAGTCTTCGTATTGCGGCTTCCGGTTCTGCCATGGCCGCGCGCTGGACCACATGAAGGCGCATCCATTTCCTTTCTGCATATGCGTTTACCTCAACCCATTTTCTTGTAATATTTACAGTCGCTTCTGCTCCGGAAAATAAGATCAGCTTTCCCTGAATCCGTTCCTGGTAAAATCCTGCCAGATCCGTCTGTCCGTTTTCATCCGGCTTACGCTCCAGCTGCGCTCCTACCACAGCCGTTTCGCTGGCTGCCCCGATCAGAATATTTTTGTCATGATAATAAAAAGTCACATAGACTACTGTTAAAAATATCATGAGTATCACCGGGAGCAGATAGGAGAGTTCCACCGTTATAACGCCTTTAAGCCCGCGCTCATAACGAATCGGCATCTGTTTCTTTTGTTTCATTTTAAAATAGCCTTGCCAGAAGCAATACAATATATGCGGCTCCAAAAAACGGGACAAACGGCAGTGTAGTCGTTCTCTGAAAATTTTGTTTCTTCATCATGACCATGGAATATATGGCCGACAGTCCAAATGCTGCCATCAGCAGATAAAGCAGCTTCCAGAGTCCCAGAAACAGTCCAAGTGCAATGATCAGTATACTGTCTCCATATCCGAACGCCTCATCTGTGATTTTACTGATCCAGAGAAAACCAACTCCGATCGCTGCTCCTGCCAGGCTCAGCAAGAATGGTCCGAACCCCCAGAATATCCTCAGTGCCGCGATTGCCGCCGCCACTCCAACTCCGGCAGCCAGCAGTCCCTCCGGCAGTCTCCGCTTTTGGATATCCAGTACGGATAGATAGCAAAGATACCCCACACAACACAATTGACCAAATGAATACATAATTTTGTTCTCCTCTCTTTCTCTTCTTTATTTTATTCTCACAGTAAAATTCATTTGCTGTGAGTATCGCGCCAGCCGCAAGATGGCATATTTTCTTATGCGGCTATATATTACGCCTTACTCTTCCGCTGCGGTTCCGCACCTGCTGCATGGCCCTTTTCCATAGGTCTTTGACTTTTTCACTGCCCGAATGGATCGTTTTAGGCCGCTGCAGCTCAAAGAATTATGATATCGGTTTCCGCTGTCTGTGACATAAACCCCGGCCATGGCACGGCCATGAACACATTTCTCACAGGCCCGGTATCTGCCTCCGCCCAGGTTGCGTATCCCCGACAGGCCGGAGGATGGAAGAAACCGGATCGACAGCTGAAGATAGGAACACTGGTAGTTCGTATGATATACGGTGCCGGTGTCCGTAATATAGACGATCTGCCCGTCTTCATCCTCAATATCCGGCTTTTTATATCCAGTCCATGCCTTTACGATAAATGAATCCCTCTGCCGGACCCCAAGGTGCATGAATCCCGGAAACGGCAGTCTGATCTTGTAAGATACACGGACATGGATCTCACCTGTACTTGGATAATAGATGGATCCCAGACAGGATATCCCCGATCTTCCTCCTTCTATGATCCCTCCTTCCAGCCGGTCGGAGCCGATCAGCTTGACCATATCGCTTTTAAACTGAAACAAATTCAGCACCGGTATCGTCACAATATCCTCTGCTGCATTTTTTGCCGCTCCCTGGGCGGCAGAATGGACACTGATCCGGATTGCCTGAACCTCCAGCAGATAGACAAGACACAGCACTGCAAATAAGAAAACCGGAATCGTAAGCGATGCTTCTACGGTCATACTTCCTTTTGGGCCTGACATAGATGCCTGCTCCTGGTCAGAGTGTTTCGTATATATCTGTTTCTGCGGATAAGCCATCTTCAATATTTTCCTTTCCTTGTTTTTATTGGATTCTGCCCTTACGAAAGCAGGCAGTCCCAGGATGAGCAGGCATCTATGCCAGACCCAAAAAGATCCTATGATGCTGCGCAGGCCTTAAAGATATCCATAATACAGTGGAAATGTATATGTTGTTCCATTCCATATATCCGCCGTATTATACACCTTTATTTTTGTTACGCAGGCATCCGCACGGAAAAATGACAGTTCCTTTTCCTGGATGAGATTTTGCTCGACCCGGTCCAGTGTCCGCATCGTCAGCTTTTCGCTGCTTTTGGAAAGAATCAGAATATGCAGGCATTGCTGATAGGTAAGTCCATTTTCAGAATCCTGTCCCTCCTGCGTATCCTCCTCTTTGCCAAGCTTTGTCAGATTGCTCAGCTGAAGCTGCCAGTTTTCTTCGTTCTTGGTAATGGGAATCTTCTTCCCTGCAAGCAGTGCCCGCAGATCCATGACACTTTCTCCAAGACTCCACAGTACCAGGATCGCCTGCTTGAGCACCGGCTCCATGGCTGGGTTTGCGAATGCCGCTGAAAGCGCTGCTGCCAGGGCTTCCGCCTCCCCCTGCCTCTTGGTATCGGACATCAGATATGTATAATTGACCGCAAACCGAACCATCAGCAATTGATTTACAACACTTTTCAAATTCTCCGCGTCACTTTCCTTGCCGCATAAAATATACTCCACCTCATAGTCCAGATTTCTGTTTTCTCCTTTTGATTCCAGTGCGGAACCGAATTTCTCCATAATATAAAATTCAAATAGAGCCTTTGCATCTATACGGTTTGTACTTTTCCGCTCCGGGAAACTGCCGCGGCCCGTCCGGCAGACCCGCCCGGAAACCTGCTCTTCCGGACGGATCGTCTTGCCTGAGAGATGGAAGTCCTTCGGGAGCACCAGAGAAAGCATTCCGCTCTTTTTTGCCTGTATCAGTCCTCCCATCTCTTCTACGAACTGCTCTCCGCTTTCCGCAATTACATCATCCAGCTCTCCGGATATCTCTGACCCCTGTATTTCCTGTTCCTCCCAACGGGAAGCGAGCTTTGTCAGATCCTGTGCCAGCGCGATCCCTGTGCGGGTCTCCATATATTTCAGTACCTGCTCCCGGAATGCCTGTCCTTGATTGTCTGTCAAAAGCTGTAGATCTGTAATTTCCTGGCTGATTCCCATGCTTCCATAATAAGACATTCTGTCCAGAAGCAGGTTTTCTTCATATTGGCCGGTTTCGTAAGTGCCGTCGATGGCAAATACATTGTATTCTTCCATCAAAGCTTTCTGATATTCTCCAAAAAGGGAAAATACCGCCCGGTCCGCGTCCAGCCGCTTTTGATTTTTTGTCGTCTGGATGACCGCACTTTCTGTCAATGCCAATATAAATGACACCAGAAGCACAAAGATCAAACTCAGAAATACCGTGATCTCTCCCTTTTTTGTCCGTTTCATCTTAAATCTTGCCGCTCTCACTGGTGATCTTCTTAAAAATCGTCTCTACCAGATTTGTAAGCTGCTCCTTGAAAATCAGGATCAACGCAATGAGCACCACTAAGATCAGCAGTAATTCAATTACAGACATCCCGGAATTATCCTGCAGCACCTGAATCCCGTAACACACCTTCTGTTTTATCTTTCCGGCTGTTTTTATAACAAAGTTTTTCATCCTGTTTATTTTATTCATCCTTTTCTCCTCTCAGATATATGTAACCAATTTGTTTTTCATACGATACTTTACACTACCGATTTGTAGTCATTTCATACAGTAATTGGATCACCTGTATGCACACACGGATCGTTTCATCCGTCATATTTGTATGGAGAAGAACGCCGGCACTACGATCATGACAAGCACCACTGCCAGCATCAGGAACATTGGGATCAGTAATTTTGTTCCCGCTTCTTCTCCCAGGCGCTTTGCGAGACTTTTCCGCTCTTCAAATGCATTGTCGGCCTCCTGTCTCAGCAATGGCGCCAGCCCCTTTGTTCCTTTCTTCAGATTTTGGGAGAGCATGGCTCCAAACTTTTTATATACCGGAAGCGCGCACCTTTCTCCAAATCTCTCATAGCATTCTCCTTCTGAGCCGCCTCCCTGAATCTCGTGCATGGTATAGATCATTTCTTCATAGACCTCTCTTTTCCCTTTTTCCTCTCTCTGATATTCATAGTCCTCTGCAATCCGATACCATGCCTTTCTCACCGTCATGCCTGCCCCCAGATAGAGTGTCAGCTTACTGACCATCTGCGGATAGTCCAGAGCCATCTGAAGCTCTCTCTTCTTTTTTGTGTCTTTCTGCTTTTCCTGTTCGGCCGCATAAAGGAATAATGCCATCGCGATTCCGATCAGCATGAGTCCTGCTGCCCGGAAGTTTTTACCATACTTCCAAATGACAGGGATGCCGTCCACATCGGAGGGCAGTTTCAGGTATTCCTCTTCCTTTGTCTCCTCATCCAGCCGTTCGATCTCCGCTTCCAGTTTTTTCAGCAGCTTTTCCGTCTGGCTCAGCCTGGGCGGATAGAGTCTGGCAAAAAATATATACTCCGCCGCTTCTTCCTTATAGCTCATCACTGCCGTAAGCTTTACCAGCGTTCCTTCATCTGTCAGGTTTTCTGTCTTCAGTTCTCCCTGCTGGTTCATCGCATCGTGGTTATCCAGCTCCCAGTACACACTGATTCCTGTATCCGGAACCGCAGTGATCAGCTTCAGGCTGCTTCTGACCTCATCCAGGCTTTCATTTTCTCCAAGCACGAGTACTTCCAGTTCTTTTCCGGCATCCTGGAAGACCTTCTCCAGCTGCTCCTGGGTATATTCCTGCTCCCCAACTGTTACGTTCATCGTTTCTTCCATGTCACCGACCCGAACCTTCAGCTTTTCCTCCCGTTCGCCCTCTCCCTGGCTGTTCCTGCCTACAATGCCGGCGCCGCTTTCATCACTGGGAAACGGCTGTGTATTATCCATCCAGAATACCAGCAAGGCGATTGCGCCGACTGACAGGAAGATCAGTCCCATTTTCACATAGAGCGGATTCCATTTTTCCTCTGCCCGTGATAAGATTCCCGATTTTCTTGCCTGTTGTCTGCCCGTTTTATCTCCTGTCTTTTTCATTCTGCCCGCCTTCTTGTGCTGACGCCGCATGTAAGGATCTGTACACTTATTTTTCTACAGCCCTTAAACAGCGGCATATTCTCACACTTCAATCTGTATTATTTTCGTACCCAGCCTCCAGGCAAATCCATATACCGCAAGGCAGACGCTCATCAAGATCACTCCTACGATACTTCCATACAGCACCGTCAGAAATTCGGGAAATGCCATCCTCATATACAGAACCATTCCCAGTGGAATAATACACATCATATTAAATTCCAGCTTTTTGGCTGCAAGCAGGGTCTGGATCTCCCGTTCTACTTCTATTTTCTCTCCGATCATCTGCACCGTATTTTTCAGAATGGAAATACTGTCTCCGCCGGTACGCTTTGCTGTCGCAAACACTGTAACAAAATTGTCCACATCTTCCTGATGGATGCGCCCGGCCATATCCTTCAGCACCTGCTCTGCGGTCAGATTCATATCCAGCTCATGGATCATACGGTTAAATTCCCTTCGGATCCGGCTGTCTTCCGGGTAAAGCGGCCGCAGATCCTTTTCCGTCTCCCTGACCGCATTTTCTACAGAATACCCGGCTTTTAACGAGGACGAAAGAATCTGCATTCCGTTTTGAAACTGTTCCCTGAATTCCTGTTCCTTCTTATGGCAATCATCCTCCCGCCACTGGTGCAGGTAAAAAATGCTTACCGGTATCAGCGCGATCGCGGCGATCCATTTATTATAGAAGAGATACGCCAGCATCGCGTCCAGGAGAACTGCCTTTACAGCCGCCACAATGTATTCCTTACGCCGGATATCCTGCTGCCAGCAGCTTGTCCCGATGAACCAGTTCTTCCACCTTCACAATTGCTCCCTGTACTTTTTCATTCTTGCACCCCTCCTCTCTAAATTCATAAAGTGTCTGCATCTGTATCTTTCCGTCTTCATAGCCAAGCACTTCCACGATCGCCAGTACCTTTCTCGTCTTATCCCGAAGCCTTCCCAGATGGATGATGATATCAATTGCAGAAGCAACCTGCCGCTGGATCGCTACAAGGGGCAGATCGATCCCCATCATCATCATGGTCTCCAGACGATGCAGCATGTCCGCCGGATTGTTTGAATGTCCGGTAGACATGGAACCACTATGGCCATTGAGCATGGCGGATGAGATCATATCCACAGTCTCATCGCCCCGTACTTCTCCGACGATATATCTGGTATTTAAAATATATCGGTTTTTATATCCTTTACGAACGAAAAAGAACTAATCTGAATACTATCTACTCCACGTATACTTGACGTGGATTCACTATATTTAAGCCATTTTATAGGCATTTTTAACAAATATATATCTAATCACACATCTATCCTTCAATCACCTATCTTATCAGCCCAGCCTATAAAGAATTACTTTATTCTGCACATTAGTCTATGAAATCCCTTTTATGAAGTACTGATTTGATGTAGAATAAGGATATACGTCAAACAGGAAGGATTGTAACCATGCCAAAAGACCATGAAAGAAACACCTCCCCTCTGCAAGAAGCCAGAAAGAAAATAGCTGATGAAAAATATAATACTCTTAAAACAGTGTTAGAAGATATGATACATAATGAAGAAGATATCACTATTTCACGAGTGTGTAAACTTTCCAGATTAAGCAGGAGCTATTTACACCAAAATGAAAGAGCCAAAAAGCTATTTAACGAAGCTAAAGCCATTGCCGAGGAAAAACATGGAGGGGTGATTCCACAGAATACTGATTTAGACATCAATTCCCAAATGTACCATGAAGATATGCTCCTACAATATGAGGAAGTAAAAAGGAAGCTCCAAGAAAGCTATATGATTACATACCAATTACTTCAAAATGAAAACGAACGATTAAAGCAAGAAATACAGGAACATAAGGCACAATTAGAAAGTTTAAAAATATCTCCAGTTTTTAGATTACATTTAATACCTAATGCACCAAGTTTTACTGCTTATAGGATTGAATCTCCATTAATGAATCGTTTTGAAAGTGCTATAGAGGATGTTGTCCTTAATGGGTTTAAGTGGGGAGAATATAGCTTATCAAATCCTTATTACACTTTTGAATTGGCTACTCCTATAGATGGTATTACCATAGAAAAGAAAGATAATT
>CAYQBE010000006.1:0-1754 GCA_964415625.1 uncultured Clostridium sp. | reverse complement strand
CTCAATACAAAACTTGATTTCAAAAGTGCCAGAGTAACTCAGGATTTCAGAGCAATATTCACCCAATCAGGAAATACTGTGCTTTTGGTATACATAGACCACCATGACGATGCTTACCTCTGGGCAAGTAACAGGCTACAAGGATTTGATACTGCAAGTGCAAAACCTGTTTATGAATACTTTGAACAAGCAAAAGTAGAAGATTTTGGCACTATAGAAGATGGATCTATTGATTTAGCCAGTGGCAGAAAATCTAGTGAACCCTCTAAAGATTGGAGATTTGATCCAAGAACAGGAGTACCACTTGATGCTTCTGGAAAACCAATAGTTAATTCAAACCTTGGAAACATAAGTGCCTGCCCTGCTCCACCTACTCCTAAGCACTCACTATGGCAATCATTAAAAAAATATTTGTTTGCTTTATTTTTCTTTATACTGGGTGTTATGGTAGGTATTATTATCACACTCGTCAATCTGTAAAGATATTTTACATTAGCAATAAGACTATTTTTGAAAAATACCAATCAGAAAGAAGGAAAAGGAAATGACTAATGATATGATGATTTATTTAATATGTGCAGGAATTTGTTTAGTGGTTATTGCTGTTGCTGCTATTATTATTGCCATATCTAATTCAAAGTCCAAAAAGAAAATAGCTGAACTTGAAAATGAAAGACAAGCTCTTAATATGGAAAGAAATAAATTTGCTTCTGAACAAGCTCAACTAAGAAAAGCTCAAGAAGATTTAAAAAATGCACAGATTTTATTTCAGAGGGAGAAAGAAGCTAAGGCTGACTTATCAAAGAAAACTGAAAAAGAGGTTGCCATAGATCTTTTCATCAAATTTATAGAAATGGAATCCACCTTTGATTTTATGAAAAATAATTTAGCTTCTATAGATTCAAAACTTGTTGGAGTAAAAAATTACTCCGAGGATTTGGCTTCTATGAAAAATGAGCTGACGGCGCACCTTGATTCTCTTAAAACTGAAATGATAGATATGCAGAAAAGCTATTCTTCGTCATTATCTGCAATACATAGTGATTTAAAAACCTCTCTTGCTAATATCGAAAGTCACGTTGAAGGAATTGTATCATCAATTACTGAAAGAGAAATGAGCAACCTGTCTCAAAGTGTTAATGGAAAATTAGAGCAAATAGAAAATATGGTTGGATCAAGAATGAGTGTAATGACCAATACCATAAGCCAAAGATTAGCAAGCCTATCTACTGAATTTGGAACAGAAATAGAAAAAAATATGCCAGACACTATTGACGAGGATGATATTGAAAATGCTGTCGAAAATGTTCTTGATAAATATACTATCAGCAGTCTTAGCACCTATGATGTCGAAAATGCTGTTCGCAGTGCAATAGATAACACATTCTCATTTTCCTATGATTTTGAAGATGGAATTAAAAGTGCCGTTCGTGATGAAATTTCATCAAGTTTATCAAGCATACAATCTGAAATATCTGATCTTGGTTATAAATTAGATAATATAGAATCGTCAGTCAATAGTTAAAAATAGACGGCAGATATTCTCATTCAACAACAAAAGCCATAGGACACTTACCTATGGCTTATATTTATATTAGTGAATATATGAAAATAATGCGAAAAAATAAATATCTTTCACTCTTAAAAGTTTATTGCGTATTCTGAAAAATAAGATTAAGGAGTTGTAGTCTTTGTTCCGCCTGTTGTAAATGTATCAGTGTAAACTGTTTGCCAATCTCCACCATTTACATAAT
>CAYQBE010000005.1:52722-75284 GCA_964415625.1 uncultured Clostridium sp. | reverse complement strand
CGGCCGATGAAATCTGCCGTGAGTATTGCGCCAGCCGCAGCCGCAAAGCGGCATAATTCCTCATGCGGCTGTGCGCATCATGTTATACTGTGCGGCAGATTTATCTGGCGAACAGTATAATACCTGCTGGATATAGCCATTGCCTATGTCCCATAAAATAGAGCATCTTACAAAGGAGGATTTTCTCATGCCGACAGTCAGTGTTTTAATGAAGCCTTCATCCAGCATGTGCAACATGTCATGCGATTATTGTTTTTACTGTGACGAAACCCAAAAACGTTCACAAAAGTCTTTTGGATTTATGAGCGAGCAGACGTTAAAGAATGTCATCCGCCGGACGATTCTGCGTGCGGAGGGTATGATCAGCTATGCCTTCCAGGGCGGAGAGCCTTCGCTGCGCGGACTGGATTTTTTTGAAAAGGCGGTGGCCTTTCAGAAGCAGTATAATAAAAACCATGTCCAGGTAAGCAATGCCTTTCAAACGAATGGATATGCGATCGATGAAGAATGGTGCCGCTTTTTTAAGGAGCATCATTTTCTCGTCGGGCTTTCTGTAGACGGTACGAAGGAGATCCATGATTCCATGCGCCATACCAGAAACGGCGGCGGTACATTTGACCGGGTAGCACATGCCGCGCGGCTGATGGACGAGTATGGCGTAGAATATAATATCCTGACTGTTGTCACCCCGCAGATCGCCGAAAATATATCCGACGTTTACCGTGCTTACAAAAAAAGAGGCTGGAATTTTCAGCAGTATATCGCCTGCCTGGATCCATTGGGGGAAGGGCACGGAACCACGCCCTATTCCCTCTCCCCAGAGCTTTACGGGAGATTTCTGATCGACCTGTTTGAGCTCTGGTCTAAAGATCTGCAGACGGGCAGTCAGCCTTACATCCGGCAGTTTGAGAATTATGTCGGGCTTGCTGCAGGCTACATCGCGGAAGCCTGCGACCAGCGCGGAGTCTGCGGGATCCAGAATGTGGTAGAGGCGGACGGGAGCGTCTATCCCTGTGATTTTTATATGCTGGATGAATACAGGCTGGGGAATTTTAACGAGGATCGGCTGGATCAGATCGATGCCAGACGGAAAGAGCTGGGATTTATTGAGCGGTCGCGGCAGCTCGGCCAGACCTGTAAGGACTGTCCCCACTTCCGGCTCTGCCGGGGCGGATGCCAAAGAAGCCGGGATTGGAATGCTTCCGGGGGATTTTATGAAAATTATTTTTGTGCGGGGTATCGGATGTTCTTTGAGCAGTGCGGGGAGAAGATCTATGAAATTGCAAAGAGGGTGAAATGATAAATTATCCACCTGTGTGGTTGCAATCCGGAAGGGACTGTCGGGAAATAGCGGTATGACCGCAGGATATTGCTGTAATTTATAACGTTGTATAACAATATCCTGTAGGAAACCTGCATTTCCCGACAGTCTCTTCCGGATTAGCAGCCTACTCATGAATGTGCAAAAAACGGCTGTGTTACCAGACGTAAGAGTACGTCAGCACAGTTTTTGCGAATGGATGAGTAACCTGTATCTCATCCGATCATAACCGTCTTCCCTTCGAACGCGAATCCATACTTCCGGATCCGCTCCCGCGGGATGCCCTTTGCCTCCAGCGCAGCCGAATATTTCATGCGGTCGATCTGATCCAGCGCCGCCTGTACCGTATCCGCAAGTGCGGCTTCCTCATCTGGATCGTGAACCTTAAATTCCAGAATAATGGCGTCGTCCGTGTCTGAAAGGGGCTCCAGCATCACATCGTATCTTCCGAAACCGCTTTCCCGGTTGGAGGTAATCGTATATCGTTCTCCCAGATCCACCATCAGGCCGAGGACAAAACCGTGGTAGAAACGTTCCGGTTCCGTTGCTTCGGACGGGTGCTTTCCGGTATCAAAATAACTGAATGTGGCAAAGGCAACCCGGTTCATATATACATTCATCGCTTTTTTGTCGTCCAGTAAAAGCGCCTTGATGAAATTATTATACGCAGGGATAAAATCCGAAAACCAATCCTCTACCATCTGTTCAAACATCAGTGACACTTCGCGGTTGGTCAGCACGAGGTCATAGATCATCCGTTCCCTTTTATCCATCCCCCATTGCTTCACACGCAGATAGCCGCTTGCAAGCAGCAGGCTCCAGATCGCGCTTTCTTTACGCCCTAACTGGCTGAATATGATCTGCTCGTCAATCTCTGTACGAAGCACTTTACCAGAAAGGAGATCCTCCATCACCATCTTCGTATCCGCGCTTCCCTCACGGATCAGTTTTCCGACCAGGCTGTTGCTGCTGGTGTTGGCCCAGTAAGGAGCGAATTTTGCAAATTTCAGGTAATTGATGATCGACCAGGGATTGTAGATATCGGTCTTATTCCCGAATGTAAATCCGTCATACCATCTCCTGACACCGCCCTTTTGATCTGACAGACCGTATTCCTCCAGAGCGTTCCAGACCTCCTCCTGGGTAAATCCAAAGCTGTCCGCATATAGATCCGAGGTGGTTGTAACTACCGTCAGATTATTCAGATCTGAGAAAATGGACTCCTTACTGACTCTTGTGATTCCGGTCATCAGCGCTTTGGCAAGGAACGAATTCGTTTTAAATGTGGAATTAAACAGGTTACGGATAAAGGAAACCAGTTCGTCCCAATAGCCATGCACATAAGCCTCCTGCATCGGGGTATCGTATTCGTCCAGCAGAATGATCACTTTTTTCCCATAATAACGCATCAGGTAATCCATTAGATCCATCAACGACATGGCCGCCAGATTGTTCTCCATATCAGCAGAGATTTGTTTGTATCGCTTTTTTTCATTTTCATTCAAATGACCGCTTTCCAGAAGGAAATCATATTTGTTATACAGATTTTCTATGATCTGACAGATTGCTTTTCTTGTGCCTGAAAAAGAAGTTGCTTTCACACTGGCAAAGCTCAGGAAGATGACTGGATAGGTTCCTTGTAGTTCTCTGTATTTTTCCTCCTGCCAGATTGACAGATTTTGAAACAGGTCACTCCTTCCAGAATGGCTGACAGAGAAGAAATGTTCTATCATATCCAGATTCAGTGTCTTTCCAAAACGCCTGGGGCGGGTGATCAGAGTGACTGTATCGTTATTTTCCCACCATTCTTTAATAAACATCGTTTTATCGATGTAGAAGTTATTTGTTGTAATGATCTGTTCGAAATCCTGGTGTCCGATCCCGACTGTTCTTGGCATAGCTGCACCTCCTATCTTTTATACCTGGTTTTGTTTGATCGTGACTCATATTCTCCTTATAAACAAAAATCCCCCCATATTCGACTAAGGATCTGTTGATAAATAACTCATGCATATGACTTGTCTCAATATCCATCTACTGCATCAGAAAATTTTGACGCAGCCCACTGCGCCTGCAATTTTCTTCTTTGCAGATGAATATTTATTCTGCGTCATCTGCACAAGTTATTTATCAACAGTTCCTAATTTCTTAATTTAAAGCATACCTAATCTGCCAATTATCTGCTCATTCATAGCATTGTAAGAATCCCAGTCATTGCTTTTGATTTTTATTCCCGTGTAGCTGAACATTTCCTTAATCTTATCCATAATCTGTTTTCCGGTAAGCTCTGTTCTTTCTACAATGGTATTTTCTGTAATGGATACGATTTCATGCGCCGCCATGTTTCTGATCCTTCCCTCAACATTTGTTAAATCTTTTGCCAGTTCTATCATTTTCGTATTGTTTGAAAACGATTTTATCAACCCCTGCAGATGAACAGAATAAATATTTTCACCATTAAAATGACCAAATTCTTTGTTTAAAGCATCCAACAACGTCGTACTCTGCAGCTTGTTCACATCCCAAACTCTTGTTCTCACCTCAAGAGTTTTATTTTTCAATTTTAATTTTTTTATTTTCATTCTGCAGTATTTATCAATCTCAATTTTACACTGATATTTTAATGCCATTTCCAGCAAATCCACGATCAACGGCGTAATTGCCCTGATAAAATCCGCATATTCTTCACGCCAAAGTTTCACCTGAAGACTCAGCGCATACTCAAAACATTTCCGTTTCCCCGACTCCCTGATCGGCAAGCATTGATAATCCTTCTCCTGTAATATCTTATCTACCGTACTAAAATCCAGAAGTAAACGACTTTCTGCCAACCGCAGATAATCAAAATAATTTCTTGTATATAAATCCGGCATTGTTCTGGCAACAGATACCGCAGCCCGATAATCATATACTGATAAATGCTTCTTGATGATCTCTTCTTTTTTTATTGCTGATAATGTCGGACATTGGACTTCTCTGCACCTGTTTTCAAATCCCTCTTCATTATCCTCATTCAAATCCCAGGCCACCTCCACGTCAAATCCCTTGTGGCTATGTTCATTCATCTTTTTTTCCGGCGTCGCTACCTGGATCATTTTACATGGAAATTCTCCCAGGGTTTGAAGAACCAGCAACCCACTTTTCATTGCAGGCGTTCCCGAAGAAATATTCACAATAACAGTATCTGACGCATCTGATTCTTTAAAAATCTTTTCAATGATTTTACGGAAATCCTGATAAAAAAAGTCAAACTCCTGGACATTTTTCAATTCCGGGCGAGCGATCAGCTCATATTCCATCGTCCTCTCCTGCAGCTCTTCCAGTTTCTTTAAACAATATAAATATCGATTGTCTTTTTTATGATAATCCAACACCTCCGCAGACATATATAAGATCACTTTTGACGGTTTGTACACTCTGCATATGTGCAGCATAGAGCCGTCTCTGTAGTTCACACCAGAAATAGGATCTGTTCCTCCTATTGGAGAGAATAAAATTACTTGATTCATGTCGCATACGCCTCCTGTTCGACCCTAAAGCCATATATACTATAAATTATTGCCGGAAAAATTCTATAATCAAAATATTTATTTTTAATTATAGAATTATCACTTCGTCATTTTCTATGGTTTCATTTACTCCAAATAGATTAACCTCTCCATATCCTGAAATTCGATATACACGAACGCTATCTTCTCTTGAATCAATGGATCCCGGAATCTCTTTCAATAATTTTTTATATCCGTTTAATGAAATCATTGCTTCAAATGCTGATTTTTGTACTCTGAAGCCATAACCGTTCATTTTCTTGGCAAATGCAACTCTACGCTTATTACTGACAATATCATATATGATAAGTACATATACCTTTTTATCATGTATTTCTCCTGTATTCCAAAAATAATTTTCCATATGATCACCTGATTATGATAGGTTTATACAACTCCGGTTCATCGGCCTCTATCGCCTTGACCAATTGATTTACCTGCAGATCCAATGCTTTACGGAAGCTCACACTATATTCCACATATGACAAATATTTACTCTCTGTCCTGAATTTCGTTTCCAGCTTTTTCACATAAACTTTAAATCCTTCTTTAGTCAAAAATACACCCGGCTGATCTAAATTCGCGTAAAAATCATCTTTATTGATTTCATGACCGTTAAGCATACTCAAAGCCGTGGAATCGATCAAAACAGCTCTCCATTCTTCCATAAGGTCACTTGCTAATGTTGGATGCTTCTCTTTATCTTTATGCATACATTTAAAAAACAGAGACAGTTGACGCGATAAGGATGCTGTTCTGGATATTGTAGCATATTGTTCGTCACCATTCTCTTTGCGGAATCCCTGTACAAAAGCTCTGCCCAGGTTATCCACATCTGCCCGGAGAACCCCCAGCCGTTCAATCCCTTCCGCGCAGCGGGCAAATTCCTCGAATGTGTCTCCTGTGGTATAGTCCCCAACCCAAAGCTTCGTGGTTACATATTTACCGGTATATATTTTATTTTTTGTGTAGGCTCTTACATATGTACCTTTATCCATTCTGGCCAGCAGCTTCTCTTTGGTGTCCGCCACCAGAGTCTTATCCCCCGGAAGCGGCAGTCCGCCTTCCTCATATTCATGGATCACCGTAAAAAATTCCTGCTTTAGGATCCCCTCCGACATTCTATAAAGAGCCGCGCATACCGGGCATCGATGATTCTGATCCAGAAAATCCACCTTACGGCAGACCACACATTCTCGTTCTCCCTTATGTTGCTGCCTGTTCAACATACGAATCTGTTCCGCACTGTACCGATGAAGCTTTTTCTCTGAAATCATTTTGGACATTGCATGATAAAGTTCTGCATAGCTTCCCACAGGTTTATTTTTCAAATCATTCGCACTGCAAATGACGTATCCTCCTGCTACATATAAAGCTGTCCCAAATTCTTTCAAAAACCATTTATTTGCTTTTTCTTCATATTCCTCAATCATGTTTCTCGTTGTTTTCGTATTCGGAAGCAATATATAGCAATGCCCTCCCCCGGAATAGATCAGATTGGCGCGGGAAAGGGACAGCCCGGTCAGCAGTTCGTCAATCAGATGCTCCATCAGAATTTCCAGATAAAAACTCCTTGCCCTGAGATTTTTCAGCGCTCCCTTACTTGCCGTAGTATAGATAAAATCTTGTATACCGGAAATATCCATAGAATAGAGGATAAACATCTTTTCTGCGTAACTCTGTTTTGCATTTGTATATAATTTTTGTCTATAATCGTCTATTCGCTCTTCCTGCATATATTGCTCCAGACACTGAGCTGCCGCGGCGGTTATCTTTACATGGTCGTACAGCGAAATATCAGACAATTCCCTTTTGGATGTAGAAGAAGGTATATAAGACAGATTTGCCTCTAATATGGCTAACAATGAGTTGATATATCCTTCCGTAAGCGAAATCCCCTTTAGATTATCTGTTATATTACGTATGATTTCCCTGTAGAAATTTTCATCCATTATAATTGGTTCAACTGTCGGATAATTGATCTCTTTTCCTGTATCCAGCGTTTGCCTGGCATAGTGCATATGCTGTTGATTCCCATTTAAAATATTGAAAACGCTTGCAAGCGGAACCTGCTTATCAAATCCGTCCTCTCCATCCGGATTTTCCCGTCTGTCTGCTGATGCCGCTACATTATCCGCAAAGTATATGATATAGGCATTGTCTTGTTTATCCAGACACGCATTTCTCAAATTCATCCCATGATGGTACAGTATACAATGAAGGATCTCCGGATCCTGAATCCCTGCTTCGTTTTTCAGATAGTCAAATCCACTCTGGCTGTGATTCCGGCAATCTCCTCCTCTGTATACGACTTTTCCAATGTCATGCAGCAAACCGCCTACAACGATTTTAATTTGTTTCTCCGTCAATTTTTCTTCTCCCCCTTTTCAAGTATTCTATACGCCCCCATGCCCAACGCGGTTTTGATTCCAATTCCGGCATATGTTCCAAATTCAAACAGCAGACGGGCAAAATTTGCCATGGTTTGCGTACCTGCCATTTTGATCGTTATCTTTCCTATAAAAGCAGGAATCTTTATCCCTTCCAGATAAAAATATACACTTTTGAGATCATATCGGACAATCTGTGTATTTTCACATAGCTGCGCCAACGCCTCTTCATCGATCATGCTCTCTTCTTTCGCAACCGCGTCATACTTATTCATTAAGCTCTGATATATACATCGTATATCCGGATAGAAAATATATCGTCCCCTTTGCTTAAAGGCTGTCGGAGTCAAAAAATGCAATTCCGTATATCGTCCGCTTTGCGCTTCATAAAAACGGTTCATCAGTTCTTTTTGTTTCATTTCCTGATACTGTTTTCCGATGATACGCACCTGCAGATTCCTGTTTCTGATCTCCAGAAATTCCAGTTTCAACAGTACATCCTTTATGATACATTGCACTGCTGTCTCTTCCGAACAGCAAACAACCCAGTACCATTCCTTTTCTCTCATTTCCAAATGCTGTGTATATGGATGCAGCCGTGAATGATGCAAATATTCCGCATACTCTTCCGAAAGCATTTCCATCAATGCCCCATGAAACAATGAAGACATCTGGTATGAAAGCCTTTCCGTACATTCCAGTTTCAAATCCAATCTTGCAAGCATCTTTTTCTCCTATCCGATCAAAACCGTCTTCCCTTCGAACGCGAATCCATACTTCCGGATCCGCTCCCGCGGAATCCCCTTTGCCTCCAGCGAAGCCGAATATTGCATGCGGTCGATCTGATCCAACGCCGCCTGCACCGTATCCGCAAGCGCGGCTTCCTCATCTGGATCGTGAACCTTAAATTCCAGAATAATGGCATCGTCCGTGTCTGAAAGGGGCTCCAGCATCACATCGTATCTTCCGAAGCCACTTTCCCGGTTGGAGGTAATGGTATATCGTTCTCCCAGATCCACCATCAGGCCGAGGACAAAACCATGATAAAATCTTTCCGGCTCTGTCGTTTCGGACGGGTGCTTTCCGGTATCAAAATAACTGAATGTGGCAAAGGCAACCCGGTTCATATATACATTCATCGCCTTTTTGTCGTCCAGTAAAAGCGCCTTGATGAAATTGTTATACGCGGGGGTAAAATCTGAGAACCAGTCCTCTACCATCTGCTCAAACATCAGGGACACTTCGCGGTTGGTTAACACGAGGTCATAGATCATCCGTTCTCTTTTATCCATCCCCCATTGCTCCACGCGCAGATAACCGCTTGCAAGCAGCAGGCTCCAGATTGCGCTCTCTTTACGCCCTAACTGGCTGAATATGATCTGCTCGTCAATCTCTGTACGAAGCGCTTTGCCGGAAAGGAGATCCTCCATCACCATTTTTGTATCCGCGCTTCCCTCACGGATCAGTTTTCCGACCAGGCTGTTGCTGCTGGTGTTGGCCCAGTAAGGAGCGAATTTTGCAAATTTCAGGTAATTGATGATCGACCAGGGATTGTAGATATCGGTCTTATTCCCGAATGTAAATCCGTCATACCATCTCCTGACACCGCCCTTTTGATCTGACAGACCGTATTCCTCCAGAGCGTTCCAGACCTCCTCCTGGGTAAATCCAAAGCTGTCCGCATATAGATCCGAGGTGGTTGTAACTACCGTCAGATTATTCAGATCAGAAAAAATCGACTCCTTGCTGACTCGGGTAATCCCGGTCATCAGCGCCTTGGCAAGGAACGGATTCGTTTTAAATGTGGAATTAAACAGGTTACGGATAAAGGAAACCAGTTCATCCCAGTAGCCGTATACATAAGCCTCCTGCATCGGAGTATCGTATTCGTCCAGCAGGATGATCACTTTTTTTCCGTAATAACGCATCAGGTAATCCATTAGATCCATAAGCGAATTGGCTGCCAGATTGTTCTCCATATCAGCAGAGATTTGTTTGTATCGCTTTTTTTCATTTTCATTCAAATGACCGCTTTCCAGAAGGAAATCATATTTGTTATACAGATTTTCTATGATCTGACAGATTGCTTTTCTTGTGCCTGAAAAAGAAGTTGCTTTCACACTGGCAAAGCTCAGGAAGATGACTGGATAGGTTCCTTGTAGTTCTCTGTATTTTTCCTCCTGCCAGATTGACAGATTTTGAAACAGGTCACTCCTTCCAGAATGGCTGACAGAGAAGAAATGTTCTATCATATCCAGATTCAGTGTCTTTCCGAAACGCCTGGGGCGGGTGATCAGGGTGACTTCATCTCCATTTTCCCACCACTCTTTGATAAACGATGTTTTATCGATGTAGAAGTAATCATTTGTAATCAATTTTTCAAAATTCTGGTGCCCGATTCCGACTGTTCTTGGCATAACTGCACCTCCCGGCCTTTTCTTGTATCTTATCATTCTTTTGACGGAAATTCAACCGGTATGAAAAATGGACGGGCAGACATAGACTTTACAAAAAATGTCTGCTCGCCCCGAAAAGTTACGGAACAATGTTTTAGTTGTCCTTATCCATTCCTGCTCCGTTCACCCCGCCAGCACCAGCAGCAGATACACCAGCGTCGCCAGCAGCCCCACGCAGAACAAGATCAACCCATAAGACAGGCTCCGCCCGATCAGGCTTGTATTCTCCTTGAAGCTGGTATACGCCAGCGCATACTGATGGGTATAATCCTTCTCATCCGGCCGCTCCCGCCATGCCGTCTTATTCAAGATCCCCACAACTCCATTCACAAAGCTTCCCAGCCGGTACGTCACCGCGTTTCCTTCCAGCAGCTCCCGGGGCTGCGGGCTGTCTTTATAGACCGTCTTCCGTAAAAATACCACGATCGTGTCCACCAGCGTATCGAAAAAGCTGGCTTCCACGCATCCCGCGATGGGCAGGATCTTCGCGATAAAATCCACCGCATGATCCAGCACAAAGCATACCGCGCCGCACACCGACGGAATCACCTTTAGCAGGATCGGACGGTACAGATAATCCTCCAGATCCAGCACCCTCGGCCAGTAATTGACATAGACCGTCTCCCCGTTTTCTTCCTTCCGGAGCATCCAGAATCTGACCATCACCACATAGACCGCCGCGCCGATCGCGATCGAAGTCAGCCCGCCTTTCAGGTTCACAAAACTAAAATAAGATACCTCATGGATATGCTCCAGCCCGAAGAAATCTTTTACGAACCCCGCCGCCTTGTCCATGGTCAAATGCGGAAGAACCCCCATCACCGGGAACAAAGCCGCGCTGACCGTCAGGGCGAAAGCGCTTTTCCGATTCATATAAGCCCCACTCATGGCATCATACTTCGCCTGTACGTCCGGGTCATGGTTCTTCTCCACAAATACCGCGAAAAATAATTTACACATATACGCCACAGTGAATCCGCCGCTGACCAGAAATACCCACTCGATCAGCTTCATGTCCGCCGCCCCAAGAAGTACGGGCACTGTCACGCCTTCCTTCAGCAGTTCGATATATTCTACAATGCTCTCATGGATCAGTGTCTTGCTCACGTATCCGGAAAAAAGCGGAACCCCGCCGATCCCCAGCGCGCCGCACAGATAGATTCCCATCAGGAGCGGTTTCTTTCTTCCAAATCCCCGGATGTCATTCAAATCCAGCTTATGCAGATTCATGTAAATGACTCCTGCCGCCATGAAGAGCACCAGCTTGAACAGGGAATGATTCATCATATGGAGGAAGCTTCCCTGGACTGCCAGCGCATTTTCCTCTCCCAGAAGCCCCTGCATCCCGATGCCTGTCAAGATAAATCCGATCTGGGATACAGAGGAGCATGCCAGCGTCCGCTTAAAATCATTGGAAAACAGGGCGAGCACCGCCCCCGCCGCCATGGTCAGGACTCCGGTCAGAAGCACGAAGGTTCCCCACACTCCGTCATGGAACAAAATCTGACAGGAGATCACAAGGATACCGAAAATCCCTGTCTTAGTTAAGATACCAGACAGCAGAGCGCTTGCCGGAGCAGGCGCTACCGGATGAGCCTTCGGCAGCCAGATATGAAGGGGAAATGCTCCCGCCTTCGCTCCGAATCCGAAGAACAGGCAGAACGCCGCAGGGTAAACATTTTTTCCCCGGCAGGCGTCATAGAGTTCACGGATGGTCAGGGTTCCTGCCTGCTGGTACAGCAGGAAGAGTCCCATCAGCATCACCAGACCGCCGATCACTGCCACCGCCAGATACGTCGCCGCCGCCCGCAGAGATTCCTTCCGCTCATCCTGCGCCACCCAGACGTAGGATGCGAATGACATTACCTCAAAGAAAATAAACGTAGTATACAGATCTGCCGAGAGAAAGACGGCTTCCGTTGCTCCCAGCGTAATGAGCTGAAACAGATAATACCGGTTCCGGTTCCGATAATGTGCAAAATATTCTTCGGAAAACAGACTCGTCATCATCCACATAAAAGCGGCGATAGCGCCGTACAGTGTCCGAAAGCCATCCGCCGTAAAATGCAGGCCGAACCCGCACACGCCGGGAATACTACAGGAGCCGCCCCCTGCGCCGTACTGCACCGCAATCACTGCCGTCAGAATAAATTCCAGAATCGCCGCCAGGCCGACAAACCGATCCCGAAGCTTTTTATTTTTTCGCCCGATCAAATAGGAAACCATACCGGCAGCCATCGGAAAGAACACCGCCGCGGCAAGTAAAACCCTTTCCTGTTCCATCACACCGAACCTCCTCATATAATCAATTGGCCTTAATAGATCCCCGCCGCAATCTCCTGCAGAAAGCAGATCAGCGGCTCCGAACACAGCCCAATCGCAATGACCGCCGCCGCAAAGCAGACCAGCGGAAAGCACATTTTCCAGCCCGGATCCTTTACCCCTTCCGTGCTCCTGCTGTCAAAATCCCTCCCCGGGAAAAATGCCCGGATCACGATCGACATCATGTAGATCGCGGTCAACAGCGCGGAGATCAGAAGACACCCGATCCCGAAATATGCCATCACATTTTCACTTTCCACCGCCGCCTTCGCCAGATTCCATTTGCTGATAAAGCCGGCCAGTCCGGGAACTCCCATCAGCCCCAGGGCCGATACGGTAAAGCAGCCGAATACCACCGGCATTTTTCGCCCGAACCCGTTCAGCTCATAAATATATTTTTTATCCGTCTGATGCATGATGGCACCCGCGCAGAGGAAGGAACCGATCTTCATAAACGCGTGGCACACCATATGCGCCATGGCCCCCACCATGCCTGCCGGGGTCATCATCGACGCGCCCAGGATGATGTAGGACAGGTTGCTCACCGTAGAATACGCCAGCCGCCGCTTGATATGCTGCTCCTTCACCGCCCGGCTACACCCGTACACAATCGTGAACATGGCAAATCCCATGACAATGGGCTGCACCCAGGTTCCTTTCAGAAATTCAGCCCCAAAGCTGTAATAGGTCAACCGCAGGATGGCAAACACCCCCGCCTTCACCACTGCCACCGCATGAAGCAGCGCCGTGACAGGAGTAGGCGCCACACCGGCCTGGGGCAGCCAGGCGCTCATCGGGAAGATTGCCGCTTTCACGCCGAATCCGAAAAACGCCAGCAGATAGACAAATAAAAGCCGGTTGGTCTCTCCGCCGATCACTGCCGGATTCAGCACCCCGCCCAGGGTAAATTCCATGGTGTCCCCATAGACCATCAGAAAGACGATAGCGATCAGTGCAAACGCAGCCCCGCCCAGCGACATGTACAGATACTGGCGCACCGCAAGGATGGCCTCACGCACCAGCGTATGCAGGATCAGCGGCACCGTCACCAGTGTCAGCAGCTCATAAAACAGATACATACTGAGCATGTCCGATGCAAATGCCACGCCCAGCGTCACCCCGTAGGTCATACTGTAAAACATAAAAAAGATTTTCTCGTGCCCTTCGTGCTCCATATACTCAAAGGAATACAGCATGGCGAAGGGCCAGAGGATCGATACCAGTCCCCCGAAGAGCATGGCCAGCCCGTCGATCCGGAAGGAAATGGAAAGCCCCCGCACAAAATAGACCAGATGCAGCGTTTCCGTGGTTCCCCGGGACAGCGCCGCCAGGACGATCGCTGAAGTCGCGATTGTCAGTACCTCCAGATAGATCAGCATTCCCTTTCTGGAACGAAACGGAAGCACAGGCGTCAGGGTGCCCCCCAGTATCGGAAGCAGAATGGCTGCCACAATCCAATATTGACTCATCACACATTCCCTCCTTTAAAATAATGTAGCGCCCCCTCACTGACGTTCGAGGGCATATCGTCGGAAGGCATTTTTAGAATGCTTCGCATTGCCTTCCTCCTCAAAACAAGGTGTCGCCCCCTCACTGACGTTCGAGGGCATATCGTCGGAAGGCATTTTCAGAATGCTTCGCATTGCCTTCCTCCTCTAAAATAACATCCCAATGATTTCGTTGAGATAGTGTATCAGCGGATTCGGGAATAGGCCCAGAAGTACGGACAGTCCGGCAAGAATGAGCAGCGGAATGACCATCACTCCCGACGGCTCCTTTTTCTGCAGTCCTTCATAATCATAATCTGCTCCCGGCAGAAAGCCCCGGATCGTGATCGGCAGCAGATATCCCGCTGTCAGCAGGGCGCTGACAAGGAGTACCACCGGCCCCAGCCAGGAAAAGATCGGGATACCGGATTCCAGCGAACCGCCTGCCAGATACCATTTGCTGATAAATCCGCTGGCCGGGGGGATGCCCACCAGCGCCAGGGAGGCGAAGGTGTAGCACCAGATCGTCACCGGCATTTCCTTTCCGATCCCGGTCAGTTCATCCACCCGGATCCTGCCAGTTTTATAGATGATCGCTCCCGCGCTCAGGAACAGGCAGGATTTGATACACGCATGGAACACCACATGGAGCAGGGATCCGGTCATGGCTTCCGGATTCAATAGCGCCAGTCCGAACAAAATATAGGAAATCTGGCTCACTGTGGAATAGGCCAGCCGCTTCTTCATCACCTTTTCCCGATAGGCCAGCATGGAACCCATGAATACTGTGATCAGGGTCAGGGTCAGCCAGGCGGTCTGCACCCAAGTTCCCCGGATCACCTCCGGGCCCACCACATAGAAGATCACACGGATGATCCCCAGCACCCCCATCTTCACCACCAGACCCGACAGCACGGCGCTGGCCGGGGCAGGTGCCACCGGATGGGCCGTGGGGAGCCACGCGTGCATGGGAAACATACCGGCCTTTACACCGAATCCCAGGATCATCAGAAATACCACCACGAGCATCAGCGCGGAATGCCCGCCCGCAGCCTCCAGTCCGCTTCCCCCCGGCGTAAAGTCCAGTGTCCCGGCATAGCGGTTCAGGAAATAGATTCCGAAGAGGGCCAGGTAAGCGCCGCACAGAGAATAAAACAGGTATTTTAAGCCTGCCATGATCGCTTCTCTCGATTTATTGTGCATGATCAGCGGAAGGGTGGTCAGCGTCATCATCTCGTAAAACATATAATAGGTCACCAGATTTCCGGCAAAACACAGCGCCATCAGCACGCCGTATACCAGCACATAGAATCCGAAATACCGCTTTTCTTCCTTTTCATGCTTCATATATTCGCAGGAAAAAATGCCTGCCATCAGCCACACCACCGTGATCACTGCGGCAAACACCCGTCCCAGCGGGTCCACATGAAAATACACCTCCAGGCTGCCGCCCAGCCGCAGAAGATGCAGCTCCGCCTTTCCCTCCGCGATCACAGCAAGGGCGCAGAGCATGGAGACCGCCAGCGAAAGAAAGGACACGCCCAGCAGCACGTTCCGTTTTTTCAGCCCGGGAAAAAACAGGATCAAAACGCCGCAGACGATCGGCAGAAATACCGCCAAAATCAACCAGATATTGAAATTCATGTATGCGTCTCCTTCCTATACAAAATGAATCAGTCCGGTTTCGATGATGCCGATGATCGGCTCCGACATCATTCCCAGCACCAGGTTGATGAGGATAAACAGGATGATCGTAAGCGTGTACAGTCTCTGCTGCCCCGCTTTCATCGTAAAATAGCCTTTTTCCGCTTCTACTTCCCGCTTCTCCGGCACATAGATCCGTACCACGGTTTTCAGGAAATAGATCGCGTTCAGGATGGTACTGACGGCCAGAACGATCAGCGTGGGCATCATTTTATGGGTGGGGTGCATGACCGCCGCCTCCGCAAAGAGCAGCTTGCTCACGAACCCGGAAAATAACGGAATCCCCACCATGGACATGGCTCCTACGGAAAATCCCACGCCCGCCACCTTGTTGCGGTAGGCGGAGCCTGTCAGGTCGAAGAAATTCCGGCTTCCCGCCGACACGTCGGTCAGTCCGATGGCGGAAACAAACAGCAGGGATTTCGTCGCCGCATGAGCCAGGATATGGAAAATGCTTGCCACCATCCCTTCCGTCGTCCCCAAGCCGAAGCCCATGTAAATATATCCGATCTGAGCCACCGAGGAAAAGGCGATCATCCGCCGGATGTCTTTTTCCCAGATAGCGCTGATGGAACCGAAGATCATACCGCTCAGCCCGAACAAAAACAGCACATTGGGAATCTTGCTCCCGACGATGATCTCAAACCCTACCACACGGTAGAAAATTTTGATCAGCAGGAAAATATATCCCTTGGACACCAGGCTGGACAGCATCGCCGCCGAGGATACCGTGGAATAGCCGTAAGCGTCCGGAAGCCATGCATGGAAGGGGAACAGCGCGCTCTTGATGGCAAGCCCCACCGTTACAAGCCCGATGGTGATGGTCAGCGGGATCTGATAGGTGCCCGCCGCCATGATGGCCGCCACGCTTTCCTTGATATTGGACATCAGAAGGTGTCCTGTCAGGTCATAAAGCATGCAGATCCCCATCAGCAGCAGACCGGATCCCAGCAGGCTCATGATCATGTAGCGGACCGCCGCCTCGATGGTCCTTCCGTTCTGCCGGATCATGATCAGCCCGCAGGCGGCGATGGTGTTGATCTCCACAAATACATAGGCCGTGAAAAGGTCATTTGTGTAGACCAGCGCCAGCAGAGAGCTCAGCAACAGATCCGTGAGGATATAATAAATATTGTGCTTCGTCACTTCCACTTCATCGAACAGTTTTTTGCGCCCGCCCAGCATGGACAGGAGCATAATGATGCAGAAAAACAGGGACATCCCCGCTTCCAGCGCCCCGGCGCGGATCTCATTTCCCCAGGGCGCGGGAAAGTGCCCCATCATAAAGGTATAGCTTCCCCCCGTCTGCATCAGCCACGCCAGAAGCCACGCGGACGCGGCGCCGATCACCAGGATGACCGCGGTATTCAGCCGTTTCGCCGCTTTTCCCGGAAGGATGGAGGACACGATCCCGGAAAACATGGACAGCATGATGGAAAAAAACGGTACATTTTGTACAAATGCCATTTAGATGCCCTCCTTTTTCAGCCGCGAAGAGATTTCATCCAGATCCAGCGTGTGATACCGCTTGTACAGCCGCACCGTCAGGGACAGCATCAGCGCCGTCACGGAGACGGAGACCACGATGCCGGTCAGCACCAGGCCGCTGGGGATGGGGTTGATGTAGGCTTCCACCTCCTGTACGCCGTCCACCACGATCGGCGCGGTTCTTCCTTCAATATAGCCTTTGATCGCCAGAAACAGATAGACTGCCGTGTCCATAATGTTCAGGCCGATGATTTTCTTGATCAGATTCTTCTGGAGCAGCAGGTTCGCGAACCCGATCCCAAATAGAATCATGGCAACAACTTCCCCCAGATTGGGGAGCAGATTGGAACCAAACATTTTTCAGAATCCTCCTTTTCGAAACAGTGCGAAGAACGCGTACATCGTACATGCGACCACCAGGCCGACACAGATGTTCAGGGGCAGGATCAGGCCGCTGCTGATGATTGCCCCCGGCGTTCCCAGCGGGATCCCGCTCTCCAGATGGTGTGCCCCGGTGTAAAAGGAATAGCTTTTTGCCAGGCAGTAAAAGAGCAGCGCTCCGAAGCTGACCGCCTTGTAGGTCTTTTCCGTAAAAAACCGCTCCGTCTTTTCAAATCCAAATGCATTCAGGTACAGGATCAGCCCTGCCCCTATGATGGCCCCGCCGGAAAATCCTCCTCCCGGTGAAAGGTGTCCGTTCAGGATGATGTAAATGCCGAAGAGCATGATGATGGGCACCAGGATCCTTGCCGCCATCTGCAGGATGGCATCCTTCTTCGGCTCATAAAAGCTGTCCCGGCGCTCCTCGTCCTCCGCGCTGCCCTTTCCCTTCTTTTTGTCATTGCGCATCAGGATCAGCACCGTGCAGGTGGCGATAAAGAGCACATTGGATTCGCCGAAGGTGTCGAACGCCCGGTAGTCCAGGATCATCCCCGTCACAATATTGACGGCCCCCGTATCCTGCAGCCCGTCCTCAATATATTTTGCCGCCACCTCATTACTTGCCGGATTGCTGGCGGATCCGACCGGCGGGAGATAGGAGACCTCCACGATCAGGATCAAGATCAGCACCGTACAGCAGAGCACCGCCGCCATTTTATAAAAGCGCTGAAAAAAACGGTATACCCGGTTATGCTCCGTATCATGGGTCCGGGTCACCACCTCATCCAGGTCATGCTCATACCGCTCCAACTGCCTGCGGTCCGGCTTGTATTCCCCCCGGGGGATGACTTCCATATTATCCAGATAAAGATCCTTCTCCCCGCTGAGCCAGTGCTTCATGCGGACGATCCGCTGACGTTTGTATTCTTCCTCAGATATTTTTCTACTCATCGGTTTCCTCGTCCTCCTCTCCAAGGGCATGGATCTTCTTCAATGTGACAAAAAACAGGACGCTGGTCACTCCGGCCCCCACTGCCGCTTCCGTAATGGCAAGATCCGGGGATTCCAGAAGGATCCAGATGATCGACATGACCAGGCTGTAGGACATGAAGATCAGGATGGAATTTAAAAGGTTTCTGGAAAAGCTCACGGAGATGGCGCAGATGACCAGAAAGCCCATCAGGATATATTCAAATATAGCCATTACTTTTCCTCCTCTGCTTTGTGCTGATCCGCATAGATGATCTCTCTCTGATCCTCATCCCAGAGGTGCTCCATGATCCCTTCCTCCAGCTCACAGCACCGCTCCAGATGAGGATTGGTGGTTGCCTCCAGGCGAGCGATCAGGTGGGAGGATACCGGAGAGGCATTCCACAAAAACACAATGATCAGCGCCATTTTCAGGGAGGCAAAATTCCATCCTGACAGGATGATCAGGCCCACCAGGGAAATGCCGATACCGAGAGTGTCTCCCATTGCCGCCGCGTGCATCCGGTTCAGGACATAATCAAATTTAAAGACGCCGAATACCTGAACAGCAAAGACACCAAGTCCTGCCAGCAGGAACGTAACACCGAGAATAAACTGCAACCATTCGATCAGTACCATAGTCAGACACTCCTTTCCGGGGTTTTATTGCCGGCCGTCTGCTTTTCCTGCCGTTCTTCCCCGCTTGCTTTTTCTGCTGTTTCTTTTTTTTCTGTTTCAGCAGCCCGGTTCATTTTCGCCGGTGTTCCTTGCATCTGCGTTGTTTCTTCCTGGATGTTTTCAGACGGATTCCTCTCATATTCTCCCTTCTGGATCTGCACAGTCTGCCCTCTCCCTGATTCACTCTCGCAGATGTTTTCAGCCTGCTCTCTGCCGGATTTACTCTCGCGGATGTTTTCAGCCTGCCCGGCTTTCTCACCCTGCTGCAGGTTCCTGTGCTTGGCCAGCTTCTCCAGGTGCACGCCGCTGTACACCTTGGTCAGCACCACCACCGCGAGAAAGCTGATCATGGCATAGATCAGGCAGATATCCAGAAGGTATCCCTCTCCCATATACACGGCGAGCATGGCGATCACCACCATGACTATGGTTCCCATCATATTCACCGCCACCACCCGGTCGGCAATGGTCGGCCCTTTGATGGCGCGGATCAGACACAAAAGCAGAAGGATCGCAAGAAACAGAAAAATGGAGATAAAGATCCACGAATGTTCCAATATGATCCGCATATCACTCACCAATCCTTTCCAGCTTCTCCAGCATTTTCACAAATACGGAATCCTCCATCCCCTCAGAGAGGGACTTATCCAGACAATGTACCACACACTCTTCCTCATCCATCGACACCGTGATCGTCCCCGGCGTCAGGGTGATGGAATTGGCCAGGAGTACTTTGCAGAAATTGGATTTCAGATTCGTATGGACGCGCACCATCACCGGCTCCACCACCTCACTGTTGGAAGTGATCAGGCGGATCACCGCCATATTCGCCTTAATGATCTCCATGACCAAAACCAGGATATAACGCAGAAGAAAGACACTTCTTTTATATAGAAGGAGTTCCTGCTTCAGGCTGTAATCCATGAACCTGCAGATAAACGCAAACATGAAAAGGACAATCACTGCGCCGATCACGGCAATCTCCGCAGTAATTGTCCCATTGAATATGATCCATACACAAAAAAATAACAACAGCATGATCTTCTCTCCCTTGCGCAGCAGCATCGGCGCCGCGTTTGCGCCGATGTCCGCGTAGTTTCAAAACACTATTGTCTATTATAACAGATTTTTCGACTTTTTTAATCTTTTTTTATCACTTTTTATTTTTTTGTCCCCGGTAAACTCCTATAATAGCAAGGATGGCGAAGATACCCAAAATAAAGATCGCCATAACCGGGTAGCTGACACACCTTCCAAATGCGTTGAAAACCTTATAGCCGCCGAACACCTCTTTTATCATCGTGACATTGGCCAGCCCGAAATCTACAATTGCTCCAAGCCTCTGCGTAACGGTATCTCCCATTGCTGCCAATGCCACATTCACAAACAGGATTGCCAGGCTTATCCCCGCCGTACCAGCCTGGCTTTTCATGCGTGAGGAAACAAAGCAGATAATCAGACTGTAAACCGCACCGGTAAAAATAAGCCAGACGGCACCCACAACGGCAAGCTGCCAGACCTTAAATTGGAACATGGACTGAGCATAGGCGGAAATGGACTGAATGTCGGCATCCCAGCCGTGGAAGCTCCCATGGGGCAGAAAACCGAAAATGAAAGTAGCAGTCAGATACAGCGCAACCACAACAATGGAAGTGATAAGTACGCTCAGCAATTTTGCTGTAACGATTTTCCGCCTGCCGTTCCGGGAACTTAAAATCAGGTTATCCATACCGCTGGATCGTTCCACAGCAAAAACCGGGGCGATGACAAAGGCCAGTGGCACGAACAACAGGAACTGCATCATGTGTTCTCCCCAGTTGTTGAACAGATTCTTCCACAGCAGAATATTGGCAAACTCCGGCGGCGTACCGTTCCCATATTCCTTTATCCGTTCGGCATAAGCGTGGTAGTTCACCGCCAGAATTATTTCCGGCTGGTCTTTGATGCTTCGGGCAATCATCCGTTCATCCGTGCCGTACCGAGCGCTGACTTCCTGATAAATTTTTTCCGCTTGTGCAGCCCTTTCGCTGTTAAACGGCCCCTCCCAATCCTCGGCTAACGCTTCGTAAATACGGTAGCTCTCATTGCTGCCGATCAGGAACATGGTGGATGTCAGGCCGACCACACTGTAAAGGGCAAACAAGGCTATCAGCAAAATCAAGGTTTTCTTGTTGAGCAGCAGTTTTCGCAGTTCAAATCGTAATAATGACATAAAGTTACCTCCCGGCCTTTTGGGGCAGATAGTTGAAAAGATACAGGTAGGCATCCTCCAGTGTTGGCACGGCTTGTACCGCATCACTGGCAGGTTTTGTGTCCTCAATGATGCGGATCTCCATGCAGCCGTCTTTCGCCCTGACATTGCCTATGACAGCCTGGTTTTGATAGTTGACAAGCTGCTCGGCAGGCATCTGTATAAGCCAGACCCGCCCATCCATCATATGAATATATTCTTCCCCCGTGTGGATGTGCTGGATGACGCCATGCTCCATCATCATGATCTGCGCTGCAATCTGCTCCACATCAGATACAATATGGGTAGAGAGCAGCACCAGACGGTCCTTCGCATAGGCGGAAATGATGTTTCGGAACTTGATCCGTTCGTAGGGGTCGAGTCCGGAGGTGGGTTCGTCCAGAATCAAAATCTCCGGGTCGTCCAGAAGGGCTTGGGCAATCCCCAGCCTGCGCTGCATCCCGCCGGAATAAGTGGTGCATTTCCGATTCAGATCGTCCAACAAGCCGACGCTGAGCGCCAATTCCTCGATCCGCTTTTTTGCGTGAGTTTTTTCCATTCCCTTCAGTGCTGCCGAATATTCCAGGTAATCCCTGCCGGTAAAGTCGCTGTAAAAGCTGACATCCTGGGGCAGATAGCCGATTTTCGCCCGGTATTCATCACCCATAGCATGAATGTCCTTTCCTTTATACAGGATACTCCCTTTTGTGGGGCGCAGCACATCAGCCAGTATCCGGATTATGGTAGTTTTTCCTGCCCCGTTGGGACCCAGCAGACCGTAGACTCCCGCCCCCATGGTGAGGGAAATCCCCTTTAGAACCTGTTTGCTCTTGTAGTTTTTTGTGATATTTTCAAATCGCAGTTCCATAGTTACCTCCTCGCCGGAGCGCCGCCCCGCATCCCTGCCGCGACCTTAATGGTGGTGAAGTCCGCACGGTTAAATTTACGGACGCACAGCCCAAAGAAAAAGGCGCCGATCAAAATGGTAATAGCCAGCCCCATCAGCGGCGTGATGACAAATCCACCAAGGTCGAAGGCCATGCCCTGCCCAACCAATTCCTCTGTGGTCAGCGTGTGCGCCCCCAAAGCGATATAGCGAAAAATCGAGGTCGTATAGGTCAGCGGATTCAGGTATACGATGGGCATGAGAAAACCGGGGATGATCGTGGTGGGGATATACGCACCGGAAACAAAGGTCAGGGGCATCATGATCATGGAACTGAGGGTCTGAAAGGCGGGGGAGTTCCGTGAAACTGTAGCCAAAAACAGGCCGATGGCGCTGAATGCCATAGCGGAAACCAACATGACCGCAGCCAAAAGCAGAATTTGCAGGATCCCCACCCGCAGTCCAAGCACAATGCCGCAGATCATAGTAACGACGCCCTGCAGTGCAGCAATGACCGCCCCCGACAGAATGTGCCCCATGGAAATCTGCGTCCGTGCGATCGGTGCAACCAGAACCTCTTTCATATAGCCGCTGGAAATGTCGGTCAGGATATCGGTGGAATTATTGACACTGACCTGAAACACGCTCATGATAATCACGCCGGAAATCAAATAGCTCATGGGGGTGTCAACACCGCTCATG
>CAYQBE010000005.1:0-52712 GCA_964415625.1 uncultured Clostridium sp. | reverse complement strand
ATGGACATAAAGAGCGCTCCAAATAACCGTCCCTTACTCCTGACATAATTCAGTAAATTTCTTTGTACAATCGCTGTAATTGGGTTCATCCTTCTCGAATCTCCTTTCCCGTAATTGCCAGGAACACTTCGTTCAGCGTTCCGTTTTTCACTTCAAAATCTGTAATTTCATCCCTGTGTGCCGATAAAATTTCCAGGGCGGCAGGTGCTTTCTTTGTATGGAACATCAGCTTGTTCCCATCTTTCCGATAGGAAACCTCTCGTTCACGCAATGCTGCTTCCAATGATCCGGTCTGGGTGCAGACCACATCCACCTCTGTGCCGGTGTATTGGTGCTTTAGGTTCTCCGGCGTATCATGAGCAATGATTTTTCCGTGATCCATAATGACGACTTTTGAACAGACCTCCGCCTCGTCCATATAGTGGGTGGTCAGAAAGATCGTCATATTTTTCTGCTTTTGAAGCCGCTGGATATATTCCCACACATTCGCTCTGGTCTGCGGATCAAGACCGGTGGTGGGTTCGTCCAGAAATAAAACCTTGGGGTCATGTACCAGCCCTCTGGCAATCTCAGCCCGCCGTTTCATACCGCCGGACAGACTGCCCACCGCCGCTCGTTTCCATTCCGTAAGCTCCACCAGATCCAGGGCAAAATGGATGCGGTCCCGTACCTCGTTCTTCGGCACTTTGTAGAAACTGCAATGGTATTTCAAGTTTTCTTCCACTGTCATTTGAGCGTCGAGAGTGGAATCCTGAAAGACGATCCCGATGTCTTTACGCACCAAACTGCGTTCTTCGCAAACATCATGGCCGTTGATTATCAGGGTGCCCTCCGTTTTGTCAAGGATCGTACACAGGGTATTGATCGTCGTGCTTTTGCCTGCGCCGTTGGGACCGAGGAAAGCAAAAATACTGCCCTCGTCTACGGTGAAGGAAATATCATCCACCGCTGTAAAATCTCCATATTTTTTTGAGAAATGCTCCACTTGTATGATTGGGTTCATGTCGTTACCTCCTAAAAAAAGTCCTATGCGACTTACTCGCATAGGACTTATCTCTATAGTAATCTATAGTGCCTCAGTTATTTTGTTGTTCGGACCTTCATTTTACAAAGACTATCACCTCCAAATATCACCCAGTTCTATCAATCTGGCTTGTATGCGGACATAGGCTTTTGCATCCTCTTCACCTAAAGCCTCCAGCATCTTAGCCACCGAATGAATCATTGCGGTTCGGCGCTCTTCGACTATAGCTATGCCTTTTTCTGTCAGGCAGACAATCACCTGCCGGCTGTCTGAGGGGTCAGGGGTTCGTGTGATCATATCCTGTCCCTCTAAAGATTTCAGCATGGCCGCGACTCTCGCCGTAGTCAGCATAAGCGCCTTACTCATGTCTTTAGGATATGCCCGGTTTCCGTTTGCCGCCAGATAATTTAACGCTAAGACCTCGCCCCTTGCAATTTGGGACATGGTCCGCTCCATCTTAATATGCGGTGCGGAGGCACGCATATCAATAAGCTGTATCGCTAATTTAGTGTAGTCCATGTGTCACACATTCCTTCCATAATTACTAACACCGTTAGGAATAATAGCACAGATCTTAGCTGCTGTCAATAGGGTAAGGAAAAAAATTCTAACTGTAAGGAACATCTCTCAGCAATACCGCAGCCTTTCCACCACGCTCCCCGCGCACAGCTTCTTATAGAACATCAGCGGCACCGCCGAGGCGGCCAGCAGCAGGAGCGGCAGGCACACCGCCACCGGCACCACCGTAAAATGATACGCAAACGCCCACTGGTTCCGGATCATCGCATCCTGACAGATGAGCCAGTTCAGCAGATTGCCTGCCGTGACGGCCAGAACCGACGCGCTGCCGATGTATGCCGCGCTTTCCCAGATCAGCATCCGCTTCATCTGCCTGCCGCCCATGCCCACAGCGCTGAGCATGGCAAGCTCCTTCTGCCTTGTGAGGATTCCAGTGACCATGATATTGATAAAATTCAGGATTCCGATCGCCCCAAGAACCAGGCTCAGGCTTCCGCCGATCATGGTAAACACCTGCTTCGTTTTCTGAAATTCTGCTTTCAGCGTTTCAAAGGAAATGCAGACCATGCCGGAGTCTTCCATCCAATTTGCTGTGATCTCTTCTGCCTCATCCCGGTAGTTTTTTTCCACATCATAGACCACGCTTAAGGGCTGCTTCTCGCCGTACAATTCTGCAAATTCCTGTTCCGGCAGGATCACGTTGATCCCGATGCTGATATCGATACGCGCGGTCAGTGTGGAGGGCAGCTCTCCGACCGCCATCACCGTATATTCCTTTTTCTGCCCTTCCTTTCCCTCCAGGGTGATCTTGTCTCCGGGCTGATACAGCATCTCCGATTTCACTCCCCACCAGGGCGCGCCGTCGCAATAGACTACGTATGTGCCCTGAGCCCATTTTTCCGCATCAAATTTTCCTTCCGTATATACCGCATGCTCCACCAGCGTTCCCGTAGCCGCGTAAGCATACAGCGGCTCCTGCCCTCTTTCCAGGTCGCACTGTTTCGCATAATCATTTCCCTGCTCGCTTTCCCAGGCCAGACGCTCCAGAGCGCGCTCCGAAAGATCCGCCTGTCCGAGCTCGCAATAGACCTTCTCAAACCGGGTCAGACCCTGGAGTCGGCTGACTGCTTCCTCAAATTTCCGATCAATCCCTTCCAGGTTCTTGTCATATTGTCCGGCCATAGCCACCGTCCAGTCCGTCACCTCAAAATCGCCGTTGGTCTGTGTTTCCACATACCGCTCCAGGTCAAATCCGCTGATGATGGTGTATGTGGTGTTTAATAGAGTCATGCTTAAAAAGAGGGACAGGATCACCAGCACCGCCTTTTTTCCGTCACGGCGCAGGTTCCGTAGGGCAAGGATCGCAGGCGCGTTCTTTTGCTTTGCGGATTTTCCGAATCCCGATATTCCTGTTTTTCTCTCCCGCGCCATTTTTGTATTCGCTTTCTGCTTCCACAGGATGCTCCGATGTCCTTCCGCACACTGCCGCGCGCTTTTCCGGCATCGCCCTGATACCCCCTTCTGACGAACCTCACCGGTATAGCGCACCGCTTCCACAGGAGAAACGGATGCCGCGATCCGTCCCGGCGAACGGAAGCTGATATACACGGTCAGCAGGCTGAACACCGCCGCCCCTGCCAGCACTGCCGGAGATATGGTATAATCCTCAAATTCATATGTCTGCAGGAACAACGTCACCACATAAGGAAGGAGCAGATATCCCACAGCGTATCCTGCCAGAAGCCCTGCGGGGATCCCGACGGCAGACAGCCCCATTGCCTGACGCAGAACGATCCGGCGCAATTGCTTTCCGGAAGCCCCGATGGTTTTCAGCAAACCGTAATACTGGATATCCTGGGTGACGGAGATATAAAAAATATTGTAAATGATCAGGTAGCCGGAAAACAGGATGACCGCCAGAAAGATGACTATGGTCAGGATCGTGTAGGGATCGACGCTGAGGGACGAATATGCCGGATTAATCCCACCCGGGGTATCCTCCGGCAGTCCGGCCCGTGCGATCAGATCCGCCCATTTTCCCTGAAGATTCCAGGTATTTGAAAAATCAATATCCGCCATGACCGTCCCCTCATAAGGCACACCATCTCCGAAGCTGGTCATCAGCGTCGGCGCGATTTCCTCACTGTAGGCTTTCGATACCCATACCTGCTGTGCGGGCGCAACCGGATCCCCGTCCCAGACGCCGCACAGGGTAAAGGTATCTTCGTGCAGTGTCCCGTCAACCATGATAGGAAATATGATCCGGCTTCCAGGCTGATCCGGAAGCTCCATCGCGTCCAGGACAAGGCGGGGTACGGCGATCTCCATTTTCTCTTCCGGCATCCTTCCCTCCGTGGGAAACGCCCGGAATGACTGAGCCGAATACGTTTCCCCGTAGCGGACCTCCGTATAGAGCTTTTGAAGATTTTTGTGCGCCCCGATCCCGGTCACAATGGAATATCCGATCTTCTCGTATCCTCCGGCTGCTTTCACATTCTCATATTCCGGCATGGACAAAAACTTGATCACTGCCTGCGCCGAGCTTCCGGATGCACGCATCATGCTCTGCCGCGCCACCTCCAGGATCCCCCCGCCCACCGTAAACAGCGCGGAAAACAGGATGGAGGTCAGGATGATGGCTCCGACAGCAATGGCATTTCTCTGCCTGTTCTTCTTCGTCTGCCGGCCTGCGAGCAGACGGATGGTTTCTTTATTTCTCACCTGAAACATGGGTGTGAGCCTCCTTTCCGCCGCTGGATCGGGCTGATCCGGCCGGTTCCGGCTGTCCTGCTCCGCCGGACTTGATCCGGCCGTCCTCAATGCGGATGATGCGGTCCGCCATCTGGGCGATCTCCGGGTTGTGGGTGATCATCACCATGGTCTGCTGGAACCTCTGGTTGCCGGCTTTGAGAAATGCCATCACGTCTTGGCTGGTCCTGCTGTCCAGGTTTCCGGTCGGCTCGTCGGCCAGCACGATGGACGGCTTGCCGGCAAGCGCCCGGGCGATCGCCACCCTCTGCTGCTGCCCGCCGGAGAGCTGATTGGGAAACTGCTCCAGCTTTTCATCGATCTTTAAAAGAGTTACGATCTCCCGGCAATAGTCTTCATCGATCGTTCCTCCGTCCAGCAGTACCGGAAGAATGATATTTTCCCGGACATTCAGCGTCTGCACCAGATTGTACTGCTGAAACACAAAGCCGATGCTGCGCCTGCGGAATACGGCCAGTTCTTCATCGTTCATGCCGTTCAGTTCCCTGTCCCCCACTTGAACCGTACCTTCGGTGGGATTGTCCAGACCGCCCAGCATGTGGAGCAGAGTGGATTTTCCGCTTCCGGAGGTGCCGACGATCGCGGCAAATTCCCCGTAGCAGATATCCAGGTCGATGCCATCCAGCGCTTTTGTTACATTTTCCCCTGAGTGATAATATTTTTTCAGGCCCCGGGCCTTTAAAACAATGGGTCTCATGAATTGTTTCCTCCTGAATACTATCGGATTTTTCCAGTTGTGCATTTGCGATTCGGCAGGTCATTTTCATACAATTTATCGCACTGAAAATGACCTGTCGAATCAGCGCCGTACAGTTGGAATTTTTTGAGCACATGCTCAGTATAACAGGAAAATGTCACAATCCCCTCACAGCAATGTCACAATCCTGTGATGATTCCTGATATTTCTTCCGGTACTCCCTTGGCGTACACCCGAAGCACCTGGAAAATGCCTTCGCGAAGTGGCTTTTGTGGCGGTAGCCACAGTGCTCGGCGATCTCCGTGATGCTCTGATCCGTATCCCGCAGGAGGCTCCCGCTGACCTCCAGCCGGTATGCATTTAAAAACTGAACCGGCGTCTGCTGGAGGCATTGTTTGAAAATACGCCCTGGTTCACATGGGCGGAAACGTGCAAACAGTGACGGATGGAACCGGACACACGAAAAACGGCATTCCTTTTCCGCGTAGGAATAGCCGTAATGGAGCTGGCGCACATTTACCAGCAGGATGTCATTTTCTTTTAACACACCCCTTCCAGAAAAGATAATATCTTCTCAAAAATCATGCCTATATCATCATCCAGCCATCTTTTATCGCTGAAATCAACTCTGCTGCGATATCTCCTATCAGCAAATACATTACGCACTCTCCTGACCACATCAGAAATATTGTTCTCCCTCATACCTGAATCAGAAAATATGTAGGATTCCATACAAACGACCAGTTTCTCTTGATCCAGCTTATCACAATAGTAATACATATCATAAATATCTTTATACCTTGTACAAAAACTTCCGAATTTCAGCAATGATCTCAATTTTTCCGTAAACATCTGCTCTTTGGAATTAATGAGCAATGAAGCTCCATCTTCACTGAATGCAATGTCAAAGCAATACTCTTCCTGCTCAATCTCCAGTCGTTTATGCACGCCAAGATCAATTTTACTCTCCACAACATTTCCAAATTCATCTGAAATTTCTACAAATACACGTTTTCCATGGTAATCCTGTTGTTTTAATTCTTCAATCGATCCAATTCTTCGAATATGAATTCCATCTATACTGTTCAGTTTCTCTACGAATGTATCAATCGAATGATCTGATAAAGAATACCGTATAAAATCAATATCCATATCCTGTGTGGCACGGCGGATATTCCGCGTTATACTCCGCATCACAACACCGCCTTTGACCGTCACATTTCGATTTAGAGAACTCCCTGATATTGCTTTTAAGACAATATCCTGACACACCCGGGCCTGTGCATCTGCATCCTCATAACCTTGTTCTCTGATATCTTTTATTATTTCACTCAGATCATACATTTTATAAGACCTCCATTTCCAGCGCTGTCATGATTCTATTTGTTTTTGGAAGTGCATAAGCGTATTCCTGAACCGCCTGAATATCCAGTTCATAATTCAGCTTTCGGTAGCTATTGATAATTTCCTTATAATAATCAAACGAAAACTTATTTTTATAGCGGATCAGTTCCACCAACATCCTTTCCTTATTATAAATCCGAATTTTTGTTCCATTGTAATCCTTTTCTTCTATTCCATATGAAAAATATTCCGGCTGATCATAGATTTGTCTGACTCGCTTATCCCGTATCTTTGTAGCGTCCTTGTCTGTAACCAGATGGTATAATCTTGGAATTGTATCCGTCAGACCATGATAATAAAACGCACTGTTTAGTCCAAAGACCGCATAAGTATATTTCATGGTAATGATTGATAACTCAGATTCATAGTGTCTGTCCGAATACACACCATTTTCCAATTTGAATAAAAGGCCTGCCTTCATCTGCTTTTTTATCTGATAATCATTCCCATATCGTTCCATACATTGAGCATAAGAGTACAGCATAACACTACCTCGTTTTTAAGTAAAAATCCGTAAAATACATTTTTTTTCGGATTTTTACTTAAATATTAACATATAAATTTGTAGAAGACAATAAAATATTGAGGTAAAACGAGCTCATTCTTTCCAACTATAAAACAAATTCCGCTATGGTCTGTCCTATTTTTACGATATCGCTGCCTCCGCTGAATTCAAACTTGACAAGCCCGATGCTGCTGAACCACAGTTCCAATTCGCTGTCCATGTCAAATACACCGGATGTCTCTACAGAAAACGCCTGTATCTTAGAATAGGGGAGGGAGGTGTAATCCTTCTTTTTCCCTGTCAGCCCCTGCACATTGACCGCAATGACGCGCTTATCGGTAAATGTAACGAAATCGCGGATCCCCTTGTAGCTCCCGATGATCGTTTCTCCCGGGATCAAAAGCTGGTCGATCCCTTTTCCTACAGAATCCGTTTTCATAAGCTTCACGAAGCTGCCGTTTTCAAAATCAATCATAGTAAAATTCCTTTCCTGAAGTCCCTGTATGGATCATTGTTTTTAGTTATACTCACGCCGATGAAATCTGCCGCGCAGTATAACTTTATTTTAGCATACTTCCAAAGAGTTTGGAGATTCATTTTTCTGATTTTCTTTCAACTGTACAGTTGCAATGCAATCCCTTTTTCATATTGCAGAACCCCAACGAAAATATTATAATATCAGCAGGAGGTGAGCACCCATGGGAACTTATCTGAATCCCGGCAATCATGGCTTTCGCGGAATCCGGAATGATATTTATGTAGATAAAAGCGGACTGATCCATCTGATCAACGGCACCATCGATACGCCCCGAAGGCTGACCTGTGTCAGCAGGCCGCGCCGCTTTGGAAAATCCTTTGCCGCACAGATGCTGTGCGCGTATTACGATAAGACCTGCGATTCTTCGGAGCTTTTTGACGACCTGGAGATTGCCGCGGATAATATGAAGAGTGATCGGAAATATCGGAATCAGTTTGATGTAATCTATCTTGATATTACAAATATTATGGGAGAGGCAGGAGACGAAGAGCTTCCGTCCTTTATCAAGCGCAAGGTCACGGAAGAGCTTTCTAATGCCTATCCAGCCTTAAAAACAGACGAATCCTTTTCCACCACCCTGATCAATGCCGTCGAACTGACGGGAAATAAGTTCATCATGATCATTGACGAGTGGGATGCTCCCATTCGGGAAACACCGGATGTCCAGAAGCAGTATCTGGCATTTCTGCGCACACTCTTTAAGAGCAGCGGCACCACGGCCCGGATATTTGCCGCCGCATATATGACCGGGATCCTGCCTATAAAAAAAGACGGTTCACAATCCGCCATCTCTGATTTTCAGGAATATTCTATGGTCTGTCCCATGGAATTTGCGGAATATGCAGGATTTACGGAAGCTGACGTGCAAAAGCTCTGTGCAGAATATCACGGGGATTTTTGATACCAGTGGATTTTCCAATGACCTGATTACCTTTCAGAACCGGGATGATGTGCTCACGCTGCTGATCCATCTGGGATATCTTGCCTATAATGAGGAATCGAAGCAGGTGCATATTCCGAATGAGGAGATCCGTCTGGAATTTGCCCGGGCGATCCGTGAGGTGAAGCGGGATGATACGATCCAGCGGATCCGTGAAAGCGAACAACTCATTTTTGATACCGTTCATAAAAATGCGGAGGCTGTTGCCGCGCAGATCCAGAAGATCCATGCAGAAGAAACCGCAATTCTTTTTTACAATGATGAGCAGGCACTGCGCAGTGTCATCAAGCTGGCGTATTTCAGCAACCGCACAGCTGGAAACAATTTGTATTCCCAATAGGTGGTGATTTATATGATCCGCGATGCAGCTACTGTATCCAAAAACATGAGCAAAATCCATAGCAAAGACACTTCTATAGAGCTTCAGCTTCGCAAAGCTCTCTGGCATAAAGGATATCGTTACCGTAAAAATTATAAAGCTCTCCCTGGTTCGCCAGATATTGTTCTTACCAAATATAAAATTGCCATTTTTTGTGACAGCGAATTTTTTCACGGTAAAGATTGGGATGTTCTAAAATTCCGCCTCGAAAAAGGGAAAAATCCTGATTATTGGATAAAGAAAATTGAACGAAATCGCTCCAGAGACTGGGAAAATGATAAAAAACTCTTTTTTCTTGGATACACCGTGATTCATTTTTGGGGAAAAGATATACTAAAACATACGGATGAATGCCTTCAAGTGATTGAAGAATCCATCTGGGATATCAAACTTGCAGATTCTTCCGAAACTGACCTTTTATAGATACATTTCATGCAAGCAAGAGTTCGAAGATACAAGAAGCGGAAGAATTGTCTTAAAGTTTTTGTTGAGTTATGCTATTCTTTAGATACAGCTATAGCCGCTTCCTTCGGTCGGGTGAGCGGCTATAGCTGTGTTTTATTAGTATGTTTGAGTACCAAAAGTACAAACATAATTTTTCAGTGTCATTTTAGTGTCATGGCGCAATCTGGAAAGTGCGGAAACCCAGAGTTTACAATGCTTTCCAGAGGAATACCGTCTACTCGAACTCTATCGTCGAAGGCGGCTTCGGAGACATATCGTAGCATACCCGATTGACATTCTCCACCTCTGCCAGGATCCGGCCGGTGATCTTCTGGAGCACATCCCAGTCGATCCGTTCAATGGTTGCGCTCATCGCGTCCACCGTATTGATGGCGCGGATAATCACCATGTACTCAAAGCATCTTGCGTTATTTTTGACGCCCACTGACTTAAAATCCGGAACTACGGTAAAGTATTGCCATACCTTTTTGTCCAGTCCCGCATTTGCAAATTCTTCCCGGAGGATGGCGTCGGATTCCCGCACTGCCGCCAGCCGGTCTCTGGTGATGGCGCCCAGGCAGCGGACTCCGAGGCCGGGGCCCGGGAACGGCTGACGGTAAACCATGGAAGCCGGAAGCCCCAGCTCGATCCCGCAGGCACGTACTTCATCCTTGAAGAGCTGCTTTAAGGGCTCTACAAGCTCAAACTGCAGGTCTTCCGGAAGGCCGCCTACGTTGTGGTGAGATTTTACCATCTTCGCGGTCTTGGTCCCGCTTTCAATGATGTCCGGGTAAATGGTTCCCTGTCCCAGGAAATCAATCCCCTCCAGCTTTCTGGCTTCTTCCTCGAATACACGGATAAATTCACTGCCGATGATCTTGCGCTTTTGTTCCGGGTCAGAAACGCCCTCCAGCTTTCCTAAAAACCGCTCGGTGCCGTCTACATAGATCAGGTTGGCATGAAGCTGGTTTCGGAACACCTCGATCACGCTTTCGGACTCATCCTTCCGCATCAGGCCGTGATTGACGTGGACACATGTAAGCTGATCGCCGATGGCACGGATCAGCATAGCCGCAACAACCGAGGAATCCACGCCGCCGGAAAGCGCCAGCAGGACTTTTCTGTCCCCCACCTGCCTGCGGATCTGCTCCACCTGATCCTCGATAAAATTCTTCATGTTCCAATTTGCCTGAGCCCGGCATGTTTCAAAGACAAATTCCCGCAAAGATTCATCCGACGGCATTGCGTCCCATTTCTTATCGCATTTCGCCGTGGGGTGGTCAATGGACATTATGGGGCAGCCGCATTCATAGAGCTGGGAGCTGATCTCAACGGGCGCGCCGTCCACGATCCGGTTTACCCCGCCGTTTAATATGATCCCTTTCACATTTTCCAGCTTTTTGAGTTCTTCCAGGGAAATGTCATGGGGGTGGATCTCCGTGTACACGCCCATGTCGCGGATTTTACGGGCAACCTCCGTATTCTCCGTACTGCCCAGATCCAAAATGACAATCATATCCTGCTTCATACGTTCTCTCCTTCTTCTGTATCTTGTTTTCTGCAAGGGCGCAGATCATGAGACGCCCTTGGGTATCAATAAGTGTACTACATTTCATATTGTATTTCAAGCTGTTCCTTAGCACCATTTGGCGGTCTCCCCGATCAGTTCCAGCGGATGAGGCTTGTCAATCATTGAAGGGAAATGGTTGTAAAATGTGCAGAAACCATTTATAATACTAAAAAAGCCAGATGGCTGGATATTTTTTCCCGAATAATGTCGGAACCGTTTTGCCGGCCGGATATTCTGCGGCAAGACACCATGATCACATCTATAGAAAGGACTGTTTCATGAATTATTACCAGACCAGATTTTCTGAAAAATTAAAGGAAGCCTTAAAAGCGGTCGCGCCGATCATCGGGATCGTGCTGCTCTTGAGCTTTACCATTGCGCCCATTCCGCCCAGCATCCTGCTCCTGTTTTTATTCGGGGCGGTGCTGCTCATTATTGGTATGATGTTTTTTACGCTGGGAGCGGAATTGTCCATGACCTCCATGGGGGAAAAGGTGGGTACAAAAATGGCAAAGACGATGCATCTGGGGACGATCCTGTTCCTGTGCTTTCTGCTGGGATTTGTCATCACCATCTCCGAGCCGGACCTACAGGTGCTGGCGGAACAGGTTCCGTCTATCCCCAACTATACATTGATACTGGCCGTTGCCTGCGGAGTCGGATTTTTTCTGGTTGTGGCAATGCTCCGAATGCTGTTTGCAAAATCATTATCCACGCTTTTGATCTTTTTTTATATCCTTGTAGCGGTTCTGACCTTGTTTGTTCCAAAGGATTTTGTCGCAGTCGCATTTGACTCCGGCGGAGTGACCACCGGACCCATGACGGTTCCATTTATCATGGCGCTTGGCATCGGTTTTGCTGCCGTCCGAAGCGATCAGCATGCGGAGGACGACAGCTTTGGTCTGGTATCACTGTGTTCCATCGGACCGATCCTTGCGGTGCTCCTTCTGGGGCTTTTGTATCATCCGGAGGACACCGGCTATGTGCCCGCGCCGCTTCCGGACATCCAGGATTCCATTGAGCTGTGGCAGCATTTCGCAGGAAATTTTCCTGCATACATAAAGGAGATCGCGGTTTCGCTTTTTCCGATCGTCGCATTTTTCGGGGCGTTTCAGATTGTTTCCCTGAAGCTGAAGAAAAAGACCCTGTATAAAATATTGATCGGTATCGCAGACACCTATATTGGACTGGTGCTGTTTCTGACCGGGGCCAATGTAGGGTTCATGCCCGCGGGAAATCACCTGGGGCAGATGATCGCCGACCTTCCCTTCCGCTTTATCCTGATCCCCATCGGCATGGTGATCGGATTTTTCATCGTCAAGGCGGAGCCCGCAGTCTACGTGCTGATGGGGCAGGTGGAGGAGATCACCTCCGGTGCCATACCTGGAAAGGCCATGGGACTGAGCATGTCCCTGGGCGTCGCCGCGTCAGTTGGGATCGCAATGATCCGGGTGCTGACCGGGATTTCCATTCTCTGGTTTATCGTGCCGGGGTATATCATCGCGATCTGCCTGTCCTTTTTTGTGCCGAACATATTTACCGCTATCGCGTTTGACTCCGGCGGGGTCGCGTCCGGACCTATGACCGCCACCTTCCTGCTGCCTTTTGCCATGGGAGCCTGCCAGGCCGTGGGCGGCGATATCGTCCGGGACGCTTTCGGGATCGTAGCCATGGTCGCCATGACGCCGCTCATCGCCATCCAGATCCTGGGCGCCGTCTATCAATACAAATCCAGGACCGCAGAGGCCATGGAAGCTGCCGGAGCCGCCTACCTGGATACCTGGGGTGACGACGATATTATCGAGCTTTAAGAACAGCAGCAATATGAAAATGCAGGATGTGCAAGTTTACTTGCTAAGTCATGCTTTTTCATATTGATATTGGGCGCATGCCCAAAAACCTCAGACAGGAGCTGCGTATGCAGCGGATAGTCTGCACAGCAGACGGGTCTGAGGTCTGCTGTTCTGGAACAGAAAGGAGTCTTTTTATGAATGAACTTTATGTGATGGGGATGATCACCAACCGGGGGATCCGGAATAAAATGATCCCGTTTTTTAAGGAAAACCATATCCATGTCACCCTTTCCACCATGGGCGTGGGAACCGCCAACAGCGCCATCCTGGATTATCTGGGAATGGAAGCCACGGAAAAGACGATCTATTTTGCGTTTGTCACGATGGAGACATGGAAATCATTTAAAAAAGAGCTTTACAGCAAAATGAAGATCGACATTGCAGGGAGAGGGATCGCATTTCTCATTCCCATGAGCAGTATCGGCGGGAAAAAAGCACTGCAGTATGTTACCATGGAGCAGGAAGTTGTCATTGAGGAGGAAAGCACATTGAAGGACACGGATTTTGAACTTCTGATCACCATTGCAAACGGCGGACATATTGAGACGGTCATGGATGCCGCCAGAAGCGCCCACGCGCCGGGCGGAACGGTCGTACACGCAAAAGGAACCGGCATGGAGCAGGCCAAGCGATTCCTGGGGATCTCTCTCGCGGAGGAGAAGGAGATGATCTTTATCGTGGTGCGCTCGAAGCATAAAAATGAGATCATGCGCGCCATTATGGAGAAGGCCGGAACCGGGAGCCCCGCAGGAGGGATCGTCTTTTCCCTGCCCGTGACGGCTACCGCGGGACTGCGGCTGTTAGAGGAAGAGGATTAAGAACTGCGCAAAATGGCAGGATTGTTTTTGCACAGTTCCACAGTCTCAGTTTTTCTGAAAGCTTCTGTATACAAAGGACAATACCAGCCCCGCTGCCGCAAAGACCAGGGCGATCAAAAATGCATTTCTATCGTCTCCGGTCTGCTGAAATACCCGGCTCACGATCATGGGTCTCAGCAGTCCGGTGATATTTAATCCGATAAACTCCCTGCTGAAACTATTTCTATTATTTTTTTGTCACACAAAAGAACTTGCGTTGTCTAATTAAGGAGGAGGTAAAAATCTATGGATAAAAAAACGAATCAGGAAATACAGGCATTGGTCGGTCAGGCGGCCGCAGGCGACAAAAAGGCCCTGGAAACGCTTGTCGCAGGCGTGCAGGACATGGTATTTAATTTATCCCTGCGGATGCTCGGCACCTTTGCGGACGCGGAGGATGCCACACAGGACATTCTGCTGAAAATGATCACGCATCTGTCATCTTTTCGAGGTGACAGCGCATTTTCAACATGGGTGTTCCGCATCGCGGTGAATCATCTGAAAAATTATAAAAAGCACATGTTCGCCCGTTTTCCACTGAGCTTCGAGTATTATGGAGATGACATCGAAAACGGAAAAATCCAGGATGTGCCGGACCTGACGCAGAATGTGGAAAAGGAGCTGCTGGCGGAAGAGCTGAAAATGTCCTGTACCAATGTAATGCTGCAGTGCCTGGATCCGGAAAGCAGATGCATTTTCATATTGGGAACCATGTTTCAGCTGGACAGCCGCATTGCAGGGAATATTCTGGAAATGACCCCGGAGGCGTATCGCCAGCGGCTTTCCCGGGTACGCAGAAAAATGGCGGACTTTCTTGGGCAGTATTGCGGAGAATACGGCGGCGGCAGATGTAAATGCAAGGACCGGGTGAATTACGCGATCCAAAACCACAGGATCCACCCGCTTCATCTGGATTATACAGCAGCTTCGGAAATCCCTGTTCAGACTATCAGGGATGTGAAAAATGCGATGGAAGAAATTGACGATCTTTCGCAGGATTTTTCGTTCTGCAGGCCCTACCGTTCTCCGGAACGCACGAGAAATCTGATACAGGAATTTTTAGATTCCACACAGCTTTCCGTGGTTCAGAAATCATGAAGGACATAAAGACAATTTACATGATGCAGAAATCATAAGAGAGACGTGAACTCATTTTCATGATACAGAAAGCATAAAGGAACAGCAGTCCATTTCATAAAGGAGAAGAAAGATAATGAATACACAGTTGATCATGGATTACTTATCGGCGTTGAGCATGAATAACAACCGTGAATGGTATCACGCGAACAAGGACGGCTATAAAAAGGCCAATGCCGAATTTGAACTTTTCCTGCAGACATTGATGCTGGAGATTGGAAAGTTTGACGGCAGCATTTTACAGCATAATCCGAAGGACCTGACGTTTAAGCTTGTCAGGGATACCCGTTTCAGCCACGACAAATCGCCTTATAACCCGGCGTTCCGCGCCCATATCTCCTCTAAGGGCAAGCTGCCGGTTCCGGTCGGATATTATCTGATGATCAAGCCCGGCGGTCAGTCCTTTTTAGGCGGCGGGCTGTTTGCGGATATGTTTAAGGACGCGACCGCGATGGTACGGGATCATATCGCGCAAAACGGCGATGAATGGGAACGTGTGATCCATGAGCCGGAATTTGAACAGCATTTCACGGTAAGGGGAACGGCATTAAAGAGGGTTCCCGCAGGATATGAGAAGGAGCATCCCCAGGCGGAATATTTAAAGTTTAAGAGCTGGTATCTGGAATATCCGCTGAAGGACGAGGAATGGAAGGATGCGGAAGGGGTTGTTGCAAAAGCGGCAGAGCTTTTCCGGATCATGAAGCCTTTTAATGACTATTTGAACCGGGCGCTTGCGGGGTTTCAGATGCCGGCGAGGCCGTGAAAGCACGGGGTCGGAAAACCTTTGTATATGGGGTTTCGGCCTGTCCATCCTTTTGGGATCAATCAAAAGCATGGATATCACCATAGAATCCTCCTCAATCCGATCCCCAATTCCTGTTTGGCACCGGCGTCCCGTGTCCGAAGTAAATGGTTCTGTTTCCAAGTGCCGTGATCCGCTTTGCGCTCTCCATCAATTTTTCCTGATCAGCGTAAATACTCGCCGTTCCCGGGCGAAGCATGTGCATCAGCGCATCCCCCGCAATGACTGCCCGGTCTTCCACGTCCAGCCCTATGGAGCCTTCCGTGTGCCCGGGCAGCTCCATCACGGATGCCTGCACGCCGTATTGCTCCAGGGAATCCCCCTCCCGCAAATACAGGTTCGGATCAAAGGATTCGATCCGGTTCTTTTTCATCTTGCTTCTGGAAGCCGCCGCAAGGATTTTTCCGAATAATCCGCAGCTCTCCATGGCTTGCGCAAACTGATTCCGGATCAGTTCCGCGTCTTTTTGGTGCATCGCGATCGGTACGTGCAGCTCCCGCGACAGGTATGCCCCGTTCTGGATATGGTCGATGTGACCGTGAGTCAGCACGAGAAGCCGGACGTTTTCATTTTCACATGCCTTGAGTACCTTTTCCCGATCGGCCGTCTCGCCGGTGTCCACCAGGACGGCTCCGTTTTTTCCTTTCAGCAGATATGCGTTTACCATTTTGCATGGGATCTGTTTTATTTCTGTCATTTTTGATCACCTCTGTCTTTTGCAGACAATCTGCAGATAAATGGATTTGGCACTCATTTATAGGTGCCTTTTAGCTCTCGATATGCTTCCTGCATTCCCCTGCGAAATTGCGTCAATTTTTCATCTCGTCACCGGGTTCCTCAACATAATGAGGCCGCGGAAAACTACCTCTGCAAAAAAAAACACTACTGCCTGATTAAATTCATCCGGCTTTTGATTTGCGATAAAATGATTTCCCTTGATAAAAACAAGTTCCGAGTCAGGAATGTTCGCCGCGATCAGCCTCGTATGCTCTTCTTTTATCATGTCCCTTGTTCCCGCGATAACCAGAGTTTTCGCCTGTATTCCTGAGAGTTCCTCCGGATCCACATTGGGATCATTGACCATCAAGCCGAGCATTTCCGCATGGGATCTGGCAGAATCGCTTTTTTCAGAAAATTTGGCTGCTATCCTATATCCGATCTCAATGGGAATCTGAGTCGTTCGTTTCACCCCGGCCGCATTCAGATTCGCGCCGTTCAGGATCAGTCGGTTTACACGGTCCGGATGGTGCAGCGCAAAAACCATGGCAATATTTCCGCCGTCTGAAAAGCCCAGCAGATGCGCCCTATGGATTCCATGTTCATCCATGAAGCCCCGCAGGTCCTCCGCAAACTGCCGAATCGTGAAGGGCCTGCTGCCCCTTGAAGTTTTTCCGTGTCCGCGGGTGTCGATCGCATATATGTGATATTGCCTGGAAAGCTCACTGATCTGTCCCTGAAAATAGCTGCTGTCCTCTCCGTTTCCATGGAGCAGAATCATGGGCTCACCTTGACCCTTTTCTATGTAAAAATGTTGGATATCCATGATGAATTTACTCCTTAACACTAAAAGTGTCTATTTTCTTCCTTTTCCTGCTTTATCTCTGCATAAAATTCTTTGAGAGCAAAAGATAAAATCCACTCCAGATATTTCATTGACAAATATGTCTCCGGATTCTTTCCGGCATTCTTTTTCAGATCCTTCAGTTCCTGCCGCATCCGCTCCTCCATTTCATGGATATCAGAGCAATTATAATCCCGATATTTGCTGTTCAGAACAGAATATTTATTTTCAAGAAGTCCAGACCATCGCTCTTCCAGCTGAAAAATCTTGTCAAAAGCTTCTATTTTCTCGTCTATGTATGTTTCCTTAATATTGGCCGGATTCAATTTTACCCGATCTGTCCGCAACCCGTGAGAAAATTCCATTTCAGTTCGGTCCCGAACAGTATCCTTATAAGGTAAAAAGATCTTTCGGATTTCTGGGTCCCCTTTATACAACGGTTTGATCTTTTTCTTATAAACCGTATTGCAGATTGGGCATATAAAATAGAGATTGTTTGGATGAAGCATGAGACATGGAATCCATTTTTTTCCAAAATAGTGTTCCACATGTCCTTCTTTCCTCAGATTTGTCACTGTCTGCAAACATACAGGACAAATATACATAAGCGTTTTGTTCTCTCCTTCGAAAAAATGATCCGCAAACTCCGCTCTTCCATAGTTTTTTTCCGAAAGTCCTTTCAAATGAAAATGACTGAATTTCAGCACTTCCTCGTAAAAATATTCAAAGAACTCCTGAATCAGCTTCTTCTCCTCCTTCTCCAGAAGAATACTTTCAAACTGAAAGCTCACCGAATCTTCTGCAAACTGCATATCATGTTCGATTGCTGAAAAAATCACCTGCCGCCTCGAAGGATCCAATTCAAAAATCCCCTGGATGGATGACCGCAGCTTTTCGGCTTTTTTCGAAGTCTCTTCATAGAGCCCATAAAACCATTCCCCCTCCGGCCCTGCAAAATCAATCCACTCCTTTTTGTCAAAATTCGGATTACGAGTTTGTGCGGCAAATTGAAAAAAACTAAGCAGATAATCGTTGATATGATTCAGATCATCCCTGTGGTTCCCTATATCCATTTTCCAAAAAATAAGATCGCCTTCTTTCTTGCTTTCATTTCGCGTCTGACCAGACTGCGTCTCTTCCTTTTTCGCCTGTGTGCGTGGAGTGACTGATTCTACTGCCGCACTTCGTCGATAAGTGAATAATACCGGCCATACAGTCGAAATCTTTGATATCCAGGTCCCACTGTGGAGATATATGACAACAGTTTTTCCGGATCATTTTCTTGCATCATACGGCTGACAGTATCCTCCGCATATTCACCGATTGCTCCCGCTCTGAAAATTTGTCTTGATATCTCGTCCCGCTGGGCCGCAAACGTTGAAATATGAATCTGTCTCTCCTCCGTTTCGCCGTTTTGCCCCTTGTCAAGAAGCGTCACCTGACCATGCATGGCATCCGTCAAAATCAGCGTGGAATGCGTCGCGATCAAAAATTCATGTTCCACTCCTGCACACAGCTGATACAAGATACGGATAAAATCCCGATTCCATTCGTCATTAAAATGCACATCGGGCTCGTCAAGCAAAAACAAGACATCTTTCCCGCAATCACGCTGCGCCATCAAAATAAGACCCGTTCTGGCAAGCCACATCAATTCTCCGTCGCTTAACGCCTCTATGCCATACAGCCCTCTCGTCTTTCCATTTGTAAAACCGAAATTCACTTCGCTTATAACTTCTTCCTTGTATGCTTCCAGCAGCGTGGACAACAGAACAAATGGATTTCCGCCACAGAGTCTTTGCAGACCCGGATGATAGTACCGCTTTCCCTCTCCTGATCCATACTGTCTATAGTGAAATAAAACCGTAGTCTCAGAAACAGGATTCCCCTTTTCGTCCATTTCTCCGGCAGATATCCGATCCAGCGCCAGATCACGGATTCCCTCTTCCCGTAACATTTGCCTGAGAATATTCATCTGGGGCAAATTTCCGGCCGATTTCAGCCTTTCTTCTTTTACGCGAAAGGAAAAGACCACCGGCGACACGTTCATTTCCAGCCTGCCAATCAGTTCTTCACGCATAGAACAGTACTCTTCTACCTCTTCCGTTCGCCGGCTCTGAATATCCAACGGCAGCACTGCGAACAGAACCGGCAAAATAAATTTTGCCGTGACGGAATCCAGGGAAAGCACCCGCGGATTAATATCGAGCTGTTTGTAATACTCCAACATCGTACTCAAAAACTCATAATCCCGCTCTTCGCCATCCGCTGCGGCCAGATCATACAGATTACTTGCAAGAGAATTTCTCGGCGATAAGAGAAGAATCTCCTCCATAGAATTATTCGCTCCAGAACAGCAGGAAATGATCCTGTCAGGCAGGCATTCTGTTGGAACAGAAGCATACTCCCGTATCTCGCCATGCTTTTCTGTCCGTACCAGAAGCCGCTTTCCGATCTCGGAATTTTGCTCCGGTTTTATAGAGACTACTGTTCCATCCGACATCCGATAACGGATTTCAAAATCAAAACCCGGCGGCTCTCCCTGCATAACCCGTGTAAAGATCAGACCTACAGCTTCAAGTACACTGGATTTTCCAGTGCCATTTGATCCGATCAAAAAGTTAACAGCCACCGGGGATATCTGTTTTCCAAAATGGATCGTAAGCTTTTTTAATCCTTTATAGCCATCCACATATAAATATTCCAGGTTCATATCTTCCCTCCATTTAATTTCTGTCAGGAATCTGATATTTCCGGATCGTGATCGGCCTTTGATAAGAATCCAGAATCTCTTCTCCCTCCAGAAATATTTTTTCACCGCCTGTACTCTCCAGAAATCCCAGGCCTTCCAGCAGCTTTGCGGAAATCAGCGCATCCTGGATCGAATATCTTTTAAATCTGTCTCCGCCTGCCCGATTGATCTGTTTGAATACCACATGTATCGGCACCGGCTCTCCGGTTTTCACGCAGCCCTGCAAAAGTTCTTCCTGAAAAGGTGACAGATACCTCATAATTTCTCTTTGACCGGCGGTGAAAAAATGTCTCCAGCTTTCTTCCTCCGCAATATATCGCTCCTCCGTCTTTTCCACGTGCTTTGCCAGATAATGCTTTAAAAAAAAGCCGTTCTCCGGTTCCTCCAATTGTCTGGTTCTGCGAAAATTTTCTGTAAGATCTCCGGTAAAGGCGGAAGCAAGCAAATTTTTGTATAAATATTCGAACCCGCTTTTCTGTTTCGACATTCTCTGCCGCATCTCTCTGAAATGCTGAATCACAGATATGATTTTTTCCTGTCTCTCTTCCGGAAGTGTTGTTCCTATAAAAATATCCTCCGGAAAAGCCTCTGTCTGTTCTTCCGATATATATGCTTCCAGATGCTTTTCCAGCCGGTCTATATCCGGTGTTCCCAAAATTCTTTGAAGCTTTTGATGAACCATGCAGCTGATGACCTTGTCCGCTGACGCAAGCTCATTCGCCTGCCTCTCTTTGATCAGTTCCGCTGATTTCAGACTTTTTACGATCATTTTCTGCTCAGCCAGACAGGGAAAAACAATAGATGTATTTTCAAGCTGAGATCTGGTCAGATTTGTGATTGTAACCGCATTGGCCCGCTTTTCCAGCCACGGCCTGAAAAATTGAAAATAGTAATATGCATATTCCGCCAGTACCAGCCTTTCATCAAAAACGATCCCCTGAACTGCCTGGTTCAATTTCAAATCTGTTCCTGCTATGGCGGTTCTCCCGATCGTGCCGGAAACAGAGAGTAGCACAGCGCCTTTCGGCACCCACTCTTTAATCTCTTCTGCCCCTTCCCTAGTCAATGAAAGTTCGGTCTTCGTCAATGTTCCTCCTTTTAAGTCACTGACTCGGACCCAGGGGATCCCATTTTTCTCTACATAATATTCTGTCCTGGAACGCGGAGGGGTACTGCCTTTCATCCAGCGAATCACCACGTCCTTCAGCCGTTTTCTCTGCCAGTTCCTCATAATTCGTATATCTCCTCCATCAGTTCGTGCATGCTTTTCAGAAGCTCTTCCTGCTCTCCGATCAGTTTCCCCAGCAGTATCTCCGGGTCTTCAAACTTTAACTCCTGCCGCACGGCCGGCTGATAATGTCCGGGAAGAAGATTCCACCCGGATTCCCGAATTGTTTTAATATCTGTAAACCAGTATTCTTTCGGTTTCCAGTCTGTGGGCGTAAGCACATTGTTGAAATTCTCCTGCCAATCTCGTGAGTTGTGCATCCACTTGTTAAACAGACGTTCTTTCTGATTCCAGACTTTGAACACTTGTTCATATGTCCCTTCTGTCTGTCCTTGTCCCTCCTTCTCCATCAACTGGTAAAAAAGTACATACTGCGTGCCTTCTGCCCATCCGCTTTCCATAAACGGCAAACGGATAAATAAGGCGCTGGTATTCACAGACGTATTGGTCCGAAATATATTGGGCGGTAATGAAAGAACGGCTTCCAGCTGATATTTTTCTAAAATCCATCTCCTCACTTCCCTGGTTTCCCGCCTGGTAGAAAATAAAAAGCTGTCCGGCACAATCACTGCTGCCTGTCCCTGTACATTCAAAGCCCGAATACTCTGTACAACAAACAGGTTGTGCCGCCCACGAATTGGTACACTGAGGTTTGAAAACAGTGTTGGCTCCTGCATATTTTCGTTCGTAAAGGAGGGATTTGACAGTACTATGTCATATTTCCTGTCTGCATTCTGCTGTTGTGAGACACCCGGTTCTCCGTCAGTCTGCTTCTGCAGAAAATCCTCATCTGAAATTTCCATCTTTGTATCCGTAAGAATCCCCAGAATCAATGCGGAAACACGCAACCGTTCATTGATTTCAAAGCCATACAGCGAGATATCCTCACCACTGTCATTTTTCAGATATTTCTTAGCAGCAATCAACATGGATCCGGAACCGCACTGCGGATCCATCAGGCTTTCTACATTTTCGGTCCGCTGTTTACGCAGAAGCTGCTGAATAAGCCGTGTCATCTGTTCTGGCAAGACAAATCTGTTTCGGTCATTTTTTGTATTGAGGCATAAACTATGACACTGCAATATAGTAAATTCCATTACCTCCTCATCCCTGTACTGAGACCAAAGGCGGGATAGATCGTCAATTATGATCAGCATCTGACGTAAGATGAAGGGCTTCTGAATAGAAATAGAAAACCGCAGTTTCTCTACGAGAAGAGACCAGAAAGCCTGAAGTCTAAACTCCTTTTCCTTTGTTTTCTGGAGAGATTGTTTCAGTTCCTCCACATACTGTCGGATCTGATCTGACGTAAAATCAGAAAAGTTTACTTTGCTGTCCAAGGCTTCGGTGTTCTCTCCATCCGCATCATATTGATCCCACACAGCTTCAAAATATCCTATACCGGATAAGCGGCAAATCAGCAGATATCCAAATTCATTAAACAACGCCGACAGATCATCCGAGTATTCCATCCGATAGTGGTCGATCAACTCCTGAAACTCTTGGATAATCTTTCTCCCTTCTTTCTCTTTAAATGCGCCTTCTGAAATTTTTTCTGCCATATTCTCCTCCGAATCATCCATATGTTTACATGATCCCTCTTCCGTATTCCGTCTATATTTTCCATAGATCAGATATTCATTGTAACATGTAACAATCTATCTCATCCTATCACATATCCAATAAATATTCCAGCGCCCCGCCGAAAGGCTCAGACAGTGGACCGCTGATCCGAAATCTCAAAGTTTCTTCCCAAGCTGATAGGCTTTATCCGGATATTGGCTCTGCTTTGTCATGGAAACCGTACCGCACCCATATCCCAACACCATCCCCCTGTCATCCAGGTTCAGATACCTTACCAGCGTTTTATAATGGCATTCAAGTGCTTCAAATGTCCAGTCATCCGCATTCCATGCCGCAGCGATCAGTGCAGACTTCATATTTTTGCGGTGAATACTGCTGTTGATGGCACAGAAGCGATCCACCAGAATTTTTAGCTGTGCAGACATTCCATAGTAATAAAGCGGCGTGACAAACACCAGCATATCCGCGCCAAGAATCTGCTTCCGAAACAACTCCATATCATCCTTTTGGACGCACGGTCCTTCATACCCGCAGTGTACACAGCCGGTACAGGGATGCAGGTTGGCATGAGCCGCGTCGATGATCTCTACCGTATGTCCCGCTTCTTTTGCTCCGCGGATAAATGCATCTGCCAGAAGGTTAGAAGAGCCCTTTTTATTAGGACTCCCCTCTAAAACAACAATTCTCATTACACGTCCTCCTCGTTAAAAGCTTTCCGCCCATTGCCGCAGATCCGCTTCGGAAAATTTCCCATTCAGCAGCTTTCCGCTTTTTATAACTGCGCCGGGACAGCAGTCTGCCAGATCTGCGGCTGTCCGTCCTAACCCGCTTCCCCCGGAAGTGGCAAAAAGAACGATCGTCTTGCCAGTAAAATCATAGGCTTCCAAAAACGTCTTGATAATCGCAGGGGCAGTATACCACCAAATGGGGAAACCCAGAAAAATCGTCTCATGCTCCGCGATCGGGGCAGCATGGTCTTTCAACCCCGGCCGGGATGATGGATCATTCATCTCTAGAGAGCTGCGGGATTTCTTGTCGTTCCAGTTCAGATCTGCAGAAGAATAGGGAATGGCCGGGAGAATTTCATACAGATCCCCTCCGACGGCCTTTGCCAGATCCTTTGCCGCTCCGGCAGTAACACCGCTGGCAGAAAAATACGCAATTAATGTTTTACTCATGATTGTGTCCTCCTTTAAATATATGTTATTGTTGGATTGTTGAGTTTCGCTGTAATTTTATCTGTCCTATATTTTTTGACTGCTCCATGATCCTTTTCTATGTAAAAATGTTGAATAGCCATGATGAATTTTACCTATGTTCTTAATCAGATAATGCTTCTCCCCTGATTTTTGTAATCATATGAATTACAGCAGAACGCTTCCTATGCCAATGCATTGACCATTGTTCGCAAATACCAAATTAAGATTCCCGCATAGGGTGTTTTCGGATCCCGTTCATTATGAAATTCTTCCAGCATGTCCGCGCAATAATTATGTAAATCACCCTCTTCTACATTTCCAATATCCTCCAGCAGCACATCTAATGCCGCTTTTCTTTCCGCAATTAATGGCGCGGATGTACAGTTCAAATTTAATGTATCTACCAAGTCAAACTCCACATCCGGATCAGATGCTCCAATTCTCCCATCCAAAGTATAAAAAATGGATTGCAGCGTGTCCTTACGGCAGGGGTTTATTTTCCTGAATTCTGTATTCAAACGGTGTTTATCACACGTCAGTGTATCCTTTGATGTAGTTCTTCGCATGCCCTTCTCGTGTTTCCTTGTATTCCCGTGACATACCGCGAACAAATTCTGATAATCCAGCCCCTGCCCCACATCCCTGCCATCAACCGGATCGATCGGAATAAAATGCTCTATTGTAGTTCCCGGTATTCCCACATCCTTATCATCTCTTGGAATCCTGCTCATGCAATATACGCAAAGCTGCCCCTGATCACGCTTCAGACATTCCGTAACCTGCGCCTTCAATGGATTACGCAGCATTTTGAATGCTTCCTTCGGTGAAAGCCCGCTTACCATGGGATCCTCTCTTAGTTCTTTCAGGCCGTACGGCTCAATTCCCTTTTGTACTTCTATCATCCCTGTCCTCCCCGGATACGTTCCAGTTTCAGTTTCACTCTGTTTGCCGCTACTTCCCTGTCATGATAAGCCCTCTGTTCATCAATTTCGTCCAAAACCTTTTCTGCGTCATCATATTTCTTCTGGCCTAGCAATTCATAAAAATTATGGAAAAGTCCAGCGATCTGAGGATTGCGCTCCGGCGCGTCCATAATTTCCTCCAAAATTGAATTTACATCTTTACCATAGGTTTCTGTGCCGTTATCCAGAATATCATAATCTTTTAATATTACAAGATTTTCGTTTTTTACACTGCTGATCACAGCCGGAGCGTGTGTCGTAACAATAAACTGGACTCCGGGAAATATTTCCAATAGATCTCCCAGAATGCGATGCTGCCATGCCGGATGAAGATGAAGATCTACTTCATCAATCAAAACCACTCCATCCGTCTTATGGAGCACATCCGAACCAAGCTGTGGATTCAGAACCGCCATCCGATACGCAATATCTGCAACCAGACTGATGGTTCCCTTATAACCGTCACTCAGTTGTGACAAGGGTATGCTCATACGGTATCCTTCCGCATCTGTATAGCAACAGTCAATTTCTTTTGTATCCAGGTTAAAATGAAATTCTATATCACGATAGCCGGTAATCCGCTCATAGCAAGACTTCATTGCACGATACACAACGGATAGTTCGGCAGAATTGTTCGGATCATTTGTTCCCTTTTGCAGCATCTGTATTGTTTTCTTTTGAAACCAGTTCATCATCAGCTTAATATTTGCCGTTCCGTCCAAACAGTCAATATAGCCGTTTATTTTTGTGTTTTCTCTAAATGTATTTATTCGTTTTTCTCTGTGGTAATCCCATAAGCGCCCCGTACCATAATATGCAATTACAGGCAGCACCAGATCCAGGTCACCCGCACGCAATCTGTTCTGATAATCTCTGGAAATATCCATCATCTGTTTTGCGTCTTTTATTGTAGTGCTTCCATTTTTATGATTCAAAGAGCGGGTCCAAAAGACAACCCTGCCGTCCATCTTCCCATCGGCAGATATTTCTACAGGATATTGCGCCTGAATATCTTCAGATTCTCCCATTTGATATGCTTTCAAATGGGCATCTGATTTATGGATACTTATTCCGGATACTCCATCAAATCCCGCAAACATCGTTCCCAAAGAAACCGCAAGCCCTTCCAAAACAGACGTTTTTCCTGATCCGTTGCTTCCGGCGATCACGGTAAGCCGATCATGAAAATTTAATTCAATCTCAGGAAAACATCTATAATTTTTCAATGTCAGATTTTCTATCATCATATGTCTCACCTCACTTTATTTTTGCCAATACCACCTGGGGAAATGCATTGGTATGCTTCTTTCAATATCTGCGTGCTGGGAATCCTACAGATAACTATTCTTCTTTATTCAGAAATTACTTTAAGTGTAATTTTTCCAGTTCATAATCAATAACGCTAATAATGAAGGAGGCAAAATGCCTTCTTTCGTTGCGACATAACTGATATATATAAAATTTCTTTTAAATACCATAATATCATTATTATGGCGAGCATACAAAGCGTCATGTCTATTCAATTCTTCAAAAGCCTCATCACAGAGCCGTTTAATTTCATACGTGGGAAGAGACATTATGTCCTCTTTTATTTGCTTTTCTGTTGCCTGGTAGTCAGATAATTTACAAACCGCCTCTATTTTATTGATAAAATTTGAAGGAAGATTATAAGTATATTTTTTTGGATTTTTAACACCTAATTCTTTCCACAAATTTTGAACATCCATTGGCTTAAATCGAATATCCCCCATTTTTAGTACAGAATTTTTCTCCATGTCCGAATAACAAAAAAATTTCACTTCCGCAATATTGGGATTATTCTTTATCATGTTAATTATGTGTTGATCATTATTCGGTGACATCTCCACAATATATAATTCACCCGCAATATTTTCAAAACGATCAAAATAATATTCGGGAGCTATTTTTAATTCCGGATGAAGTTTATGCGTTAACAATACTTGCCGTATTTCTTCTTGTGGTATATTTAACACTTGAATCAATGATGCATTTTCAGACTCAATATTAGCCTGGTGCATCTGTTTAGCTTCTTTATACTTTAAATCCCCGCTGTAACTCAAAAGGGCATTGCAGAAAGAGTGCTCGAATGAGGGAACAATAGCTGTTTCTCCATTTTGATGTCTCAGATATCCCAAAACGTATTCTGGATTTTCAGATGCCTGAAGTTCCGTAAATGTTCCATGAAGATGAAAAACAGATTTTGCTGTTACTTTTTCAATATTAGTATCATAGTTAACTGTGTAAATTTCATCAAAGCCTTTGAAAAAGCGGCAGACCTTTCTTCCCATATTCTTGTAAATATTTTGAATTTTTCCTTCATTGAATATTGCATCCAAAAATAACCGTTTAAATCCAACTTCTGCCTTTTCTACATCTTCTTCTGCATTATACAGAACAGAGTACATTTTCAAAACAAATATCCAATCTTCCAACATGATATCATGCGGATATAAAACAGAAATATCCTTATATCGCGATTGAAAGTCAAAAAGAGCTGCCTTCAAATCACTGTCCATGACTAAATCATCACATTCACCAGCTAAGATTCTCTTTACTAAGCCGACAAAACTCTGAAAAAGCTTTACCAGCTCATCACCTGATATCGTATTATCAAACAGTACGTCATATTTTTGAATAAAAGCAGAGTTCTTCATTCGTTCTACAATAAATTGACTTGTATATGCTTTTCCTCCGAACTGGATATTAATGCCATTACCAACAAGTAATGTTTTCATTCTAAATTATTCTCCCCTCGTTTCAACAGTTCTATTGCACTTTCCTCGGTTGGGTCATTTGTTCCAAGCTTACCGCGGAATGCACGGGTTAAAATGGACTTTTTCATTGTGTCAATTTGATCAAGAACTGATTGAATAGCTTCTCTAGTTCTCCTTTCCTTTTCGAAAAAAACATCCAGTATTTTTACAATAGCCTCTTGCTCATCAATCGAAGTCATTTGAACCATTATTCCAGAAAGTTCCTTTTGATTAATTTTAGGCAATACTGACCGAGAACCTGCATTTGAAGCTTGCACGAGAAATTCATCAGATAACATGTAATACCACAAATATCTTGAATTCTCTTTCGCATATATTGGATACATATCTGCGCTACATAGCCCATCAAAATCTACTATTACAACCTTCGATAGATATGGTCGTATTTTTGAATACAGAATCTGTCCCGCATAAAATCTATGTTTTCCACTTTTTACGCAATCCTCAGCAATCGTGCGATATTTCAAAAGAATTCCTGTCCTTTTTTCAATATTATCTGGTGCAATATGTGGGAATTCCTGATAATCTATTGGATTAACCAAATTACTCTTTATTTCTGCTACTTGATCAAAACGAACTGTACGCCAAAAAGACTCTCTTTTTCCATACGCCTGCCTCCATTGCTCCGTCAATTCACCAGTAAAAGCCTTATGCAAAATAGCAGACTTACGCAATTCAAAACCATCTACAACTGCCTGTGCCTTTTCTTTTGCTTCATCCAGTTTGTGAAATAAGCTTTCAATTTGTTGTACAATACGCAATTGTTCCGCAAAAGGAGGCACCGGAATAGGGAAACGCATCAGTCTTTCAGCTTTAATTCCTTCTACGGTACTCCCTGTTTTTTGTTTCTGTAACTCACGTTGGAAAAAATCAGATAAAATATAATAATAATAAAATTTATTATTTATCCATTCTGTATGATTATATTTTTGTAATGTAATCACACGCTGTCCAGCACTGAAAATATCTAAATCAGCTAATGCGACATTTCCCATAGGTGCTTCTGTTGTAAAAAGAATGTCTCCTTTATGTGAAGTTCCTCTTGATTGTCTGGCTTTATATTCTTCTTCACTAATAAACTCTGAATTTGTATAATCTAAGTGACCTTTTCGAATATTTTTAGCCGTCACTAAAGGAATTCCTTCCGATATTTTATTTGGCGTTTTTCCCCTATAGTCAATAAAATTAAATATCTGTATAAGTCTCGCCCAAATCCAATTGTCTGGAACATTTATAGTAATTTCTTCATCTGATACAGCTTCAGAAAATGCACGCATAGTATTCCTTTTTAATTTTGCCATCTCACACCCCCGTGCTTTCCAGAGCCTTCAACTCCTTCACCACACTCTTCAACAAATCAACCGCTTCTTCAAGCTGTGCAATAGCTTCTTCTCCACTCTCAACTGGATCTGGCAAATCCTCATAATCCACTACTGAGTCATCACGAATCAATCCAAGGTCAAGACCGTTTCCTTTTTCATCAATCTGTCCACGGGTAAACACGCTGAAACGTTCATCCTGCACAGCATGACGGTCTTCCGCCTCATATGCTGCCTCAAAATCCGCAAAATGTTCTGCTTTCAGCGGATTAGTCTTTCCAAATGATGGCATATTTGTACGCAGATCATAGAACCATACTTCTTTTGTATTACCCTTATCATCCTTTCCACGAGTAAAGAACAGTACATTCGTCTTAACCCCCTGCGCATAAAAAATACCCGTCGGCAGCCGAAGAATGGTATGCAGATTGCATTTATCCATCAAGTCAACACGTATTTTTTCTCCCTCTCCGTCGGCAAAAAGGACATTATCCGGCAGAATGACTGCTGCACGTGCTTTTCCGTCCGCTTTCAGGCTGCGGTAAATATGTTGTAAGAAATTCAACTGTTTATTACTGGTCTGGAATGTAAAGTCATCACGTGTTGCACGTTCTCCCCCCTTTTTTGTTCCAAAAGGCGGATTCGTAAGCACCACATCAAAACCCTTCATCCCTTTGCCAATATTCGAAAGCGTATCTCCCAGTGTAATGTCTCCTTCCATATCATGCAGCATAGCGTTCATCAATGCCAGCCTATGGGTATCATGAACCAGTTCCATTCCTGTAAATGCTTCCTCACGTTCAAATTTTGCAGTATCAGCATCCAGATCGAAAAAATCATCCGTCTGACCCGCAACATACTGATGTGCGGCTATCATAAAGCCAAATGTGCCGCAGGCTGGATCATTGCAGCGTTCCCCGGCCTGTGGTTTCATCAGACGCACCATTACATCAATCAATACCCGCGGTGTAAAATATTGCCCTGCGCCCGACTTTTTCTCATTCGCATTTTTCTCCAATAGACCTTCATATAAATTCCCAAGGCCCTCTTCACGGGCAGAAAACCAATCCAATCCGTCAATGGTCATTATAATCTTTTCAAGGTTTTTCGGTTCATCAATATTGGTTGCTGCACCCTGATAGATTTCACGTACACGGCCTGTACAATTCTGACCCAAATAATCCAATAACTCTTTGTAAAAATTTTTCAGTTCAATACCGCTCTTTGTAATTAATTCATCCCAACGGTAATTATCAGGAATCTGGCTTTCTGTACCAGTCTCTTTTGCCATTTTAAGAAACAAAATATAGGTAAGTTCGGTAACATACTGATGATACGTAATACCATCATCGCGCAAGACATTGCAAAGATTCCAGAGCTTGGATACGATTTCCTGTGTGTTCATTGCCAATTGCCCCCATTTCTTTGCTTGTCGATATCTGCCTGACGAGAAATTTCGTTCAAACAAGCTATCATTGCCTCCCATTGATATTCAGGTTCAAGCTCTCTCGCAGCAGTACAGTAATCAGAAATCGCTTTTACCATATCAGCTATTTTTTTCTGCTGTTTCCAATGCTTCTGCCGCGCTTCCATCTGCTGGCGCTGTACTTCGAGCTGCCTTAAATAATCCGGGTTTACATAATTCGGATTATAAATTTTATAGGGATATTGTTCGTAAATCATGCCGTTTCTCCTCCATCATCATACAAGTATTCGTTCAGTTCCAGAATAATATTTTCCAATTCATTTCCAAATACTTTGTTTATTTTAGTGAATCCGCCCTGAGACTTAAATCGTCCATCCTCATCAAAGAGCGCAATATTCAGAACAGATTCTTCCATCAGATATTTTTCCATTCTGGCAATCCAGTTCAGTTCCTGTCTGGAAAATGAGTGCGCTTTTTTCAGCTTGTCCACTGCCCGCCTGATTCTCGCCTCATGAGAAATCAGAGCCGAACCAATCGCATAGCGGCGGATCAGACTGATAATATCCGCTGTGATTTCCTCATTGGTCATCCGGAAAATGGCCGTATTAAGCCGCTGTACAGTAAACCCTTCCCTGTCCAGCGCAAAACGCAGTGAGCGCAGACTTTCTCGGGTCAGTTCCCTTGGCCTTGTACAGACAATATTCAATGCGGCAATCTCATTCATGTTTGTCTTGACATAAGCCGCAAATTCATCCAGATAGTCTTCCGGCCTGCTGCCGCTTCTATAACCTCTGCTATGCTCCAGGAGCACATCTTCTTCATCAGAAATCACAACCGGGTGCCCTCCGCCCCCCTTGAGCTGCTGCAGCATTTTGAACATATCGCCATAAGCCAGCAGACGATTTCTGGCCTCCTCAGGTTTAAGTTTCTGAATATCCGCAATAAACCGGGATGGATCCTGGCCTCCCGTCATGCTGGCAAAATGCTCCATCGCCCTGCGATCCATGCTTTGCCTTTTGCGATGCAGTTTTGCTACAATCTGATTAATCTGATGCTGTATCTGCTTTTCATCGTCCAGTACTTCCAACCCCTCCAATAATTGGACAAATGTAGTTTCAGGACTGACGACAACTGGTTTCATGGTATTAACTGCTTCCAGAGAATCATATACGCCGACAGGATCATAAATTTCAAAATGTGTCTTATGTATATCCGGACAGAGTCTGGTTGCGCGCCCCATCATTTGTTCAAAAAGGATTCTTGACTTTACCCGGCGCATAAATACTAGTGTTGTGATTTCAGGCACGTCAATCCCTGTCGTCAGCAGATCCACTGTTACAGCAACACTTGGAAATCGCTCATTTTTAAAGCGTTTGATGGCTTCCTGGATCTTTTTCTTATTACCGCCTCCGACAGAACCGGTGATTTTCATAACAGCATCATTGTCTACGCCTGTTCCCGAATAAATCTCTTTTAAAATTTTTACGATCATATCCGCATGCTGGTCATCTACGGCATAAATCAATGTTTTCCCCTGCTCCTCCGGTGTTTCAGGATCTATATCACGGGCTATTTCCTCAAGAACCGTCTTGTTAAAAGGTTCGGTAATTACCTGACGGTTAAAATTTTCAATGTCAAAGTCCAGTTCATCGTCCAAAAGCTCAGAATTTGTAATTTCGCCGGTAACAGGATCATATACAGTAACTATATCGCCTTCTTTATAATGAATCCCTTCTTTGCTGAGCCTGGTCTTCAGTTTATGAGGAGCATCATGATCAACCAGATATCCTTCAATCACAGCTTCACGGTAGGTATACTTATATACAGGCTGTCCAAATATTTTCGTAGTCTGCAATGCCGGAGTTGCGGTAAGCGCAATCTTAACAGCATCAAAATATTCAACAACAGAACGGTATTTGCTCTGGTAATCCATCTGATCACGGTAGAGAATTTCATCCTCTCCCATTTCTTTGTCCAAAATATATCCTCTGTGTGCCTCGTCAATAATTACCAGATCATAATCTGTAACCGCCGGCATCGTATCTTCATTATTGTAGAGAATGCGCTTTACCATACTCTGAACTGTCGCAATATGAATACGTGTTTCACGGTCAATTTCTCTATCTTCGAGACCTTTAATATTGTAAATATCATCAAGCGTCATCAATTCTTCCAGCTTGACTTCTTTGAACACATCAGATGCCTGTTCACCAAGCGCGGTTCTGTCCACAAGAAACAGAATTCTGCGGAAACGGCCCGTTTTCAGAAAGCGATATATCATTCCCAATATGGTCCGAGTCTTACCCGTGCCAGTTGCCATAGCCAACAAGATTTTCTGCTGTCCTTCAATGATTGCGCTTTCAGCAGCACGGATGGCTTTCATTTGATATTCTCGAAGATTCAGACCGTCTTTGTCACGCAGTAAATCATATGGCAACGCCTGCAAGTCATGATTACGTGCATCTATGTCTTTTTCTAGCAATTCCAACATACCTGTTGGACTCATCCAGCCTTTTAACGCTTTCGGAGCATTAAAAGGCTGCCGCAGATCAAGAAACCAAATACCGCTTTTTGTATCGTACTGCTCCAAATATGGCCTCCCATTGGTGGCAAATGTAAATGGGGCCTTATAGTTTCCCCACGTTCCAATCTGGTATACAGCATCAGCTTTTCTGATATTTCGTGAATACTCTTTACACTGATAGTCAATAACCGAAGGAATATCTTTATGGATTGCTTTTGCCTCAATCGTTGCAAACAACTGTTTATCAATAAATAAGGCATAATCCGCATATCCTTTGCTGCCAACCGTAGAATCCGTAGGCCATTCTGCAATGGCAATATTGCGCCCCTTTTCTGGACGTGTTCCTTTGGAAAAACGCAGTTTTTCTGTATCTGCTTCCCAACCGACTTTTCGAAGCTGTTCATCGATCAAGTAGCGTGTTTCCGCTTCTGATTTTATTCGCTGACTTGCCGCCTTGCCTGCCCGCTTCCTTCTCACATCCTTTGCAATAGCAGGAGAAGCCGCTGCTGCCTTAGATGCTTCCTCAATTAATTTTTCTTCCTCTTCCAGTTCACTCTGCCTGTCTGCCGTAGCATGCCCTGGATTTTCGGACGGCATAACAAACGGCTTGTTCTGATAGTTCCAGTCACCATAAGTCTGCATAAACCATTCACAAAGACTGTGTGCCATCTGAAGCAGAGTTTTTCCTTCCTCCACAGAAGCATAATTTTCATGAACAGCTTTATTTCTAATCTTACGCAGAGTATGAAGAATATCCGCAAGATCGCGAGTAATCATTCCCTCCCGCAGGAGCATGTCTATCCTGCTTGCTGCTGTATTATCATAAGGCAACGGAAGCCTGTCATAAGTAAAAATCAGATTTACTATGGTTTCACCTATCATTCCCAGTTTCATCAGGCAGGAATTAGAATCGCTGTACAGATATTTCTCTGCCAGCTCTCCAAAATTTCCAAGAACCGGAAAAACAGCATCTAAAAATGCGAAGTTTGATTTCAAATGATTCATCTCCCTCTTTGGCTAAATTTTTAGCTCTGCCGCACCGCAGAGCCATTTTTATAGTTGGTCTGATAACCTGCTCTGCAGTTCAATTATATTCCCTTCACAGTCCGCGGCATAAACAAAAACTGCTTTCCTTCCATCTTCATAATCCGCTTTTACGACTACATCAATCTGGCTGCCACCTTCCTGAAGCACAAGCTTCAAAATCTCCTCCACATCATCCACCTCAAAAGCCAGATGCGCAAGCCCGCAGCGGTTGATACACGGAGCATCCGCGTCCTCCTTCTCCACGTAAATAATACCATACATGATGCCATAGGAAAATAGATTTCATATGTCTGTTTCTTCCCCTTCCTCAAACAAACTATCTCTGGTAATATTTTGCTCTACTCCCCTTTATACCGCCTGCGATAGTAATCCATCGTCCGATACTCCAATATATCTTTCATATGCTCACAGAACGTATGATTTTTTACAACTCCCCTTAAGTCCTCCCTTATTGCCAAAGCATATCCCTCTTTATCAATAAAAAATCCTTTTCCCGATGCCTTTAAAAACTTTATCGGCATTGTCTTTGCTTTTGCCAAATGCTGTTTATCTGTCATGTTTTTGTATTCTTCATATGTAATCCTGTCAGAAAAATCCCGCCAGTTTTTATTCCTGTCAAAAAAATCTTTCCAGCACGCAAGAACCTGAGCCTCTGTAATTTCCAGCAAAACATCCCCATGATTATAAAATGTATACAAAACAGGCATTTTATAAATTTTTGTCATATCTGTAGTTTCAATTAATGTTAAAAACTCTTTACCGATTCCTGCATATAGAACCTCTTCCTCTCCAGATAATTCGTTTAAACTATGCAAATACTCCAAATAATGTCTGAATGGATTTTCCTTCGTATGCCTGATGCAATACTGATATACCTCATGTTCCATATAAGTAAACAAATCCATTCTGGTAGGAACTTTCCCATCCAATAACTCCTTTACGCGATCATATTCCTGTCTGATCCGCTCTCTTACTGTCAGCGATTTCTTATCCAGTTCTTTAAATAAGTCAATCAGCCGTACATCAAAGTCAACAATACAGTCATCCGGATACTCTACATCATGATAGTCACCGGCTCTTTTCTCGCGAAATGACTTTTCCCCGCCAAGAAGCAGCGGTGTTTTTCCTGCTTTTTCATAATTTCCGATAAAATCCAAAACGTTCAAATATTCTTTTCCCTTATAAGTACGAAGTCCACGTCCTAATTGCTGCAGAAACACAACAGGCGACTCCGTAGGTCTGAGGAACATCACTAAATCAACCGAAGCAATATCCACTCCTTCATTAAACATATCTACGGAAAATATCACGTTCACTTCTTGCTTTTTCAGCTTTTGAATGGCTTTTTCCCGATCCTCTGAAAATTCACCGTCAGAATGACTGTATACAGCCACCGACGAAATTCCTCTTTTGCAAAATTCCGCTGCCATTTCTTCCGCATGCTGGCGGGAACAGCAGAATCCCAACGCTCGCTTAGAACGGCATTTCATATAATGCTTATAGATCAAATCATATCGCCTGCCGTTATTTCTATATATCTCCGTCAGTTCCCTCTCGTCATATCTGCCTTTTACCAAATGCAGTTTGGAGTAGTCCGTATCATCATAGACGCCGTAATAATGAAACGGCACCAGCATCCCTTTGTTGATTGCCTCTTTTAGTGAAATTTCATATGGCACATTGTAATCGCAGATTTCATAAATATTTTTCCCATCCATACGTTCAGGAGTTGCCGTAAGTCCAAGCATAAACTTTGGCGTAAAATAATTTACAATTTTCCGATATTGTTCATTTACCGCATGATGAAATTCATCGATGACCATATAATCAAAATAGTCCTTTGGGAAATATTCCTGTTTTAAATACTCTGCCCGTCCCAATGTCGAAACAGATGCGAAAATCACCGATTTGTCGGTGTCTTTCTGTTTCCCATAAAAAAATCCATAGTCATCCGAATGCCGCACATTTTTAAATGAAACTGCTGCCTGCTTTAGGATTTCCTCCCTGTGCGCCACAAATAACACTCTGCTGTATTTTGCAGAATCGAAAGCCGCAAGGTATGTTTTGCCAACTCCTGCTCGTGTCAACCCTATGATACAAATTTTTATAAATTATTTTCCGACCTTTGGAAGAGGACCTTCATCACACCACCTCTCAGCTATCTCATGGAAGTAGTTTTGGAGATTGCGATCGAACTTACCGGCGCACCCCCAGTATACAGTTTCCGTATTTTCCGCTCTATCTACAGCACTATATAAATGATTGTATCTGATTTCTCGGTAAACCTGCTTTACCCATTCAGAGTCAGCCTCATAGGCTTCTTTAATCGACATGCCTTCCGGTATGTACAGAGGTTCGTCTTCATGAAATGTATTCCATGTATCTACCCATGATGAAAACACCTCCCACGATGGAACCTCATCCCATGCCAGCTTCGCATCTTCCGCAACTATCTTGATTGCTTTATCCGTATAAAGGGCACAAGCCATTCGATACCAATCTTCAGGTAGATTGCAGAATAAATCACTCTCAATAAGTCCGCTCCAAAAATCTGAAACAGAATAATATGTCTCATAATACTCATCATCTGTATCACTGTTCTCAGGCAAACCATCAAGCAGACCATAATTGCTCACAGTTTCCAGATATTCTTCAACGCACACTTCCCTATTGCTCATAAGTTTGGTTATAGCTTTAGAAGATAATCCTGTTTTTTTACTCATATCATCAACAGTAGCATCTGGACATTTATCACTAATTCTGCCATATAAGTAGTCCATAGAACAGTTAAACAGAATCCCATATGCGAGCATATAATTTCCAGGAACATCACAAGGACTTTCTTTGTCAAAATGCTCCTGTACCCTTCTCGCTATTGCACTTGTATCTTTATCTTTATTCACCGAATATTTAGATTCTCGTTTACCTGGTTGAATAAGCTTATAGCACTCATCATTAGCATATAAAGCACCAGCTACAGCCGCCGGTCCTCTTAACCCCTCTTCTTCACCTAGCAGGAAGAGTCTTCTCCCAAAAACAGCTTCTTCTCTTATATCGGTTAATTCTCTTATAGCCATACGATTTTCAGACGAATTTATCCGTTCTCCTTTCAAACAACCTACTCAAAAAGATTACATTTGGTCAAGTTTATCTGATATAGTTATAGCATAAAACAAACCACCGCACAAGATTTCATTTGAAATATGCGAATTAAAAAGCCACGGAGGAGAAAGTCCATGAAAAACATTAGAACTATTGAAGACAAGGCACCCACCAGCCTCACTGAAGCCAGCATCAATATCATCACAGACCGGATAAAAGAAGCCAGTGACAGCCTTTACCATACCTCAAAGGAAAAATATGATCTCAAGGCAAGGCTTATTGAAGGAGCAGACGATATGACCACGAAGGAAAAACTCGACGCCCTGGATCAGAATTATGACCGACATACCCAGGAAGTCTGGCAAGGCATCATCATTTTTGGAACTGTTAGCCTCGCCCTAATCGGACTCGCCTACAGAAATCCTACCGTCATCAAAAGCATTCGCCAACTTGATGCATAAAAAATATGCCCACAGAACCGCACCTAATTCTGTGGGCAAACTTTAAAAACCGGGACACCCTCAGGCATCCCGATTCCCCATCATTTCTTGAATTTCCACCGTATCTCCAGTTTCTGCCCCGGCCATACGATAACTTTCTCCACAAAATCCTCCGCCATCTCCCTTGTCAGACAATCCACACGAATTTCATGCTGGCTAGCCGACAATCCTGTCGGCATATCTTCCACTTCCTCTTCAAGCTTTCCGACCGCCTCTTTCTGCTGCCGGATCTTCTCATTCAGGCAGTCTTCCATCTGCTCATAAACTTTCTTCTGCTGAAAGAATGTATCCTTCTCCGTCATTCCCGCCTTATAGGACTCAAAAGATTCTCTCTGATCTTCGTACAGCTGTTCCAGCGACCGTTCCATCTCCTTCAGCCGCAACTCCGCATCCCGGACCCTGCCCTGCTGCAACTCCTTCCTTTCAGCACATATACTATCCGCCTTTGCTTTCAAATCTATTTCCTTCTGGAGTGCCGCAAGCACTGCCGCCTCGATATCAGCGTCAATGATGGAATTCCTCTCATGGGCATGGTTGATATCAAAGTAAGTGAAAGCGCATTCATACTTTGGCCTTCCGTTGTTCGCATGGCGCATATTGTGGCCGCACAGCCCGCACTCCACCATTCCGGACAAGCAATGCTTCGGGTATATCCGCTTCACTCGTTTATTGCCCTGAAGCCTTTTCTGCGCTTTGTCAAAGTCCTTCTGGCTGACAAGCGGCATATGCATATTCTTCACAACCTTCCATTCATCCGGTTCCAGAACCTTTTTGTCCTTTCCGCCAACCTCCGCCTGCTCATATTTATGATAGACTACATGCCCCAGATAAGTCTGGTTGGAAAGCATCCGCCTGACACATACCGAAGTCCAGAGCAGTGTCGCATTATGACGGATATATCCATTACCGATCTTCCTTTTCAGATAGATGGAAGGAGCCGCGATTCCGTCATCATTCAGCCCCTGCGCTATTTTGTAAATTGCCCTGCCGTCCAGATATTCTCGGTATATACGCCGCACAATCTTCGCCGCCTCTTCATCCACGACCAGATGGCCTTTTCTCCCCGGATCCTTTTTGTACCCATAAGTTGTGACCGACGCGGTATAATTCCCTTTCGCCTTCCTCGCCGCGATCGACGACCGCACCTTCTGTGAAAGATCCTCACTGTAAAAATCATAGAGGATTCCCTTGAACGCCACATCAATCTCCCCGATGCCGCCGGCGAAGTCCTTGCTGTCATAATTGTCATTCACAGCAATGAACCTTACGCCCATGAAGGGAAATATCTGTTCCAGATACTTGCCTATTTCCAGATGATCCCTGGAAAAACGGCTGATATCCTTCACGACTATGCAGGCGATCTTCTGCGCTTTAACTTCACCCAGAAGTTCCTGCATTCCCGGACGGTTCATATTTTTTCCCGTATAACCGTCATCCTTGAACTCCACAACCTCCATCTTCTTCAGTTCCGGAATGGAGCGGATATGCTTGTGAAGGAACGCCCTCTGATTGGAGATGCTATTGCTCTCATCCCGGATATATTCATCTTCCTTGGAAAGCCTCATGTATAAAGCCACTCTCTTCATATCTTCTTCGCCCCTTTCTCATAACTCCCGTCCACCGTCCTAAACTTCCGGTCAAAATTCCATTCGATTGTAAATTCGCCGCTGTGTTTGATGGATATCCTTTTGATCAGAGTCGTCAGCGTATCCCTGTCCGGTTTCCTCTTTCCATTGACACGGTAAAGAGCCTCTATCCAATGCGTAAAACCATTCCAGTCATTACGGATATCCGTCTCTTTTTCCTCTGCCGCGGAAAGCCGCTCCCGTAGCTTTGCCATCTTTTTTTCCGATGACCTCTGGTATGCAGTCATTTCTTCCCGGCTGATCTCGCCTGTACCGAACTTTCCATGCATTTCAAAATCTTCATACCCCAGCGTGGATATCTCCGCCCGGATCTTCTTCACACGGTCTTCCGCCAGTTTCAGCCTCACTGTCATTTCTTCCTGACACCACCTGACGGTAATGCCTTTATCAGAGAATAGCTGCACCTGCTTTTTCAGGGATTCCATCACAACCTTATCCAGCATCCGCTCCATGATGGTCACACCGCAGTATCCCTGTTTTGAAAAATCATAGGTGTTGCAGCACTGATAGAAATATGTCCGGCTTGTATCGTTTTCCGTCCGACCCATACGTGAATTATAGCGAAGCCTCTTTCCGCACTCTCCACAGAACAGAAGACTGGCATACTTATCAGCCTTCTTTGTAACGCCTACACCCCTCTCAGATGAAAACGGGCTTTCCTTGACTTTCTTCTCAAATTTTTTCCTTACTCGGTCATACTGCTCCCGGCTGACAATCGCTTCATGGGCGTTCTCCGTAATTATCCATTCATCCTTATCCGTAAAATGACGCTTCTCATTCTCATACAACCTTGACCTGCGCCTACCGTGTACAAGGTTTCCGATATACTCTTCCTTCCGCAGGATGTTGGCAATGGTCCCGATATGCCAGATATGCACCTCATCCCCTTCTTCCTGATACAGATGCCCTGTCTTCAGATACTGACCCGGAATAGACAGATTCCGCCTCTGCAGTTCAAGCGATATCTCCCTGACGGACATCCCATCATCCGCCATCTGGTACATACCCCTTACTACCGCTGCCGCCGGTTCATCGATCAGGAAATGCCTGAGCGGATCTTCATCATTTACCACATATCCATACGGCGCATTGCTACCGGTGAATCGCCCGCGCTCCACTTCCTGCTTCCGCACCGTGGATACCCTCTTGGAAATATCCTTTGCATACATATCATTGACCAGATTCTTCAGTGCGATCTCTAATGTCTTATTCTCATTGCAGGCCGCATCCGTATCGAAATGGTCATTGACGGAAATGAATCTCACGCCCAGGAACGGCAGGATAATCTCGATATAGTTCGTCGTTTCCAGATAATCTCTCCCGAACCGGGACAGATCCTTCACAAGAATACAGTTGATCTTCCTCATCCGGACATCATCCAACAGTCGGTTAAAATCCGGCCGCTCGAAGTTCGTCCCGGAAAAGCCGCTGTCCACATACTCGAAGTTCTCTATGATCTCTGGATGCTTTTTCACATAGCTTCGCATGATATCCAGCTGAGTCTGAATGGAATTGGTCGGCTTCTCACTGATCTCCACAGACAGTCTGGCATAAAGCCCCGCCCGGTATGTTCGTTCCGGCGTCATCTGTGCGGTTTCCGGAGCAGCTTCCAAGGCATTGTATCTGTTTGCCCTTCTTGCCATTTACACTGCCTCCTTCCAGCCATAATTGATCCCGTCATTGATACGTTCCACCTTATCAATAACAGCATCATATTTTGTGACTATCTCCAGCTTCATCCCTTCAAAGACAAGGATCCTGTCAATGAAAGACACCAAGGCGATCCTGCTAAGACCGGAAATGTTCATGCTGCCCTGTATCTCTTCTAGCTGAACTCCTGACGCGATCTTCCCGTCATAGATACTGCGGATGACCCGTTCCTGCTCTGCCACGGCATCCTGAAGGGCGATCTCCCTGTTGGTATATTCTTCCCGGTACCTATTGAACTGGCTCTCATTGATGATGCCTTCCTTCAGATCCTGATACAGCGAAGATTTCAGCGTGCTGCACCTGAGCAGTTCTGCCTTCAGGTTCACGATATCCGCATCATGTTCCGCCGCCGCTTCAAAGCCTATTTCCAGAAAATCGATACTCTGTGACATTTTCCTTGCGTTCGCCAGCCTTGCAATGTGGTCTTTCAGAAAACCCTCGACAGCCTCTTTCAGATCATCCTCTGATATGGAATGCCTACTGCATTTATTATTTCTGTTGTAATTTGAGCAGATATAAGTCACACTCCGTTCACGTTTCCTGCTGTCCACCCTGCGGACCATGCTCTTCCCGCAATCCCCGCAGAAAAGCATTCCGGCAAGCAGCGAAGTCCCGCCATCGGAAGCCTTGATCGTATCCCTGTCCATCATCATCTGCACGGAATCAAAAGTCTCCCTGCTTACGATTGCCTTATGGGTATCCTCGATACGCACCCATTCATCCTTTGGCCTACGAATCTCTTTACGGACTTTGTAACTGACCCTCGCCCGCTTGCCCTGTGCCAGAACTCCGGCATACACTTCATCCTTCAATATCCGAATCACTGTCTGGGATGACCACAGCGCCTTCCTGCCACTCTTGAATCCCGTTGTAAACCTCTGTCCCTGCTTTTTCTTATATTCCATCGGGGACAAAACACCTCCATCATTCAGCTTCTGCGCGATCGCATTGGCACTCATTCCTTCCAGCTTATCCGCAAATATCGACCTCACGATCTTCGCCGCATATTCGTCCGGTACAAGAAGATTCTTATTATCAGCTGCCTTCGTATAGCCATACGGAGCAAATGCACCAATAAACTCACCCTTTTCCCGCTTAATCTCCTGACTTGACCGTACCTTCGTGGAAATGTCCCTGGAAAAGTTATCATTCGTCAGTGCCTTGATTGGCATAACGATATGTGTTTCCGAACCATCCGCTGTCAGCGTGTCATAATGGTCATTGATTGCGATAAACCGGATGCCCTTTGCCTTGAAGGTCTTCGCGATATATGTGCCGGTCTCTATCCTCTCACGACCGAAACGGGACAGATCCTTCACGACAATGCAGTCAACTCTGCCGGCATCCACATCCGCCATCATCCGCTTCATCTCAGGGCGATCAAAATTGGTGCCGGTAAAACCATCGTCAACATAGGTATCCACCAGCTTCAGATCCGGATTCTTCTTAATGAAGTTCTCTATGATCAGCCTCTGGTTGGTGATGCTGTTGCTCTCGGACTTATCAAACCCATCAATATCCTGATCGCCTTTTGACAGCCTAAGATACATGGCTGTCCTGTATATCTCTTTTCTCTGCTTCATCAGATTCTCCTTTAATATTTCAGTGAAGCAACCCTTTCCGCATAAAGTATCATCAGATCGGTGATGGAAGCCTTCCCGAAGGTCGTCTTCACCATGAGCCTCCCGTATTTCTTCCACTCACCGCTGATACGCTTCTTGTCATCAGCCGCTTCAATCTTCTTTGTCCCATTTCCGTCCTGCATGATCTGCCTCCTTCATGAAAATGAAGCAGCCGCATAAAAACCGCTCTCCACGAAGAACAAGATACATACATAAACGGAATGCCGCATAAGCATAGTCTTTTCGTCTATGTATGGAGTTTTCCACTCCATCCTGTTCAACACAGACAGCGATCCCGTACTGGCTGCCATATCAAACATTGTCTCTGGAACACATTGGCTGGATGCGTCTGAAGGAGACATCATCAATATAACACTCCCGCATGCAAAAATCCGTGCCATAATTTGAAACCCCATTATCGTGTCCTAATCAGTTCCCTCAACCTATCATCCAACGTGACTCCACCATCCGAATACTGACATCTGACATCCACGTTTCCGACCATAAAATGATCAAGGTTCCCAACCTTTTCCTCATAATCCCGGACGCGTTCTTCACCCTGCAGTTTTCTGTTTACCTTTATCTTTGTAATATCCTTCAGTTCTCCCATGGCGAAATCCTCCTTCTACTGTTCAAAGGAGATTTCACCGCCGGTTTTCTGACTTTCAGACAAAAAATATCTGCAGCCATCCAGAAGGACAACTGCAGATTTCAAAAACAAACTGTTTCCTGTATTCATCATACATTTGCATACAAACAGGGAAAAACTTTAAACTAATATGAAAAGCAGGGTGCACCCGCCACCGTTAAAGACAACTTAACATTCCCCATCCTATTTTTTCCTACTCAATCACCCAAATATTTTACCTAAATTACAATACGTCATTTTCCTCTATTAAAATGCAATGATCCACAACAACTTTCTTTGTATCCGAAACCCGAAGCATTATATTACTTCCTCCTATGCAATTCCGATAATAATCATTCAAATAAAAAAGTGCATTTTTTATAAAGAATCTCGTTCTTTCTGCTTTCGTAAATAATCCATCTATGCCGTCAAATATAATTTCAAGCATAGGCACTTTAAAAACAATACCATAATATTTAGATTGTTTTTTGTAATCTCTCCATAAATCCTTTCCTATAAATCGGCCTAGATTTTCAAGGATTTCTGGTCCTCTTTGCAGATCCTGAAAATACCCTTCTGACGTTTTATCTATATTAGGCCAAAAAGCAAAACCATTCACACAGTAATCTGCCTCACCTAAATATCCCAATCGTTTTGCCAGCAAATGAAATTGCCCACTTTGTAATATTTGTTCAGGTAAAATCAATCTATTACCATAGTAAAATTCCAAATCATCCTCCCGCAGCATGAAATGAATCCTATTTTTCTTCAAAAATCTGGATAACTCATTTTCTGTGGTTAGCAGTTCTCTTAAAGGCCACAGTTCTTCAGGTTGAACAATATGTCTGCCCAAATGATAAACATACATTTCATCTATAATATCACCACTTTACAAGTTTTTTTCATAAAAAAGTATCGTACAGGACTTTCTGGTGTATAATGAGTTTGCTAAAACCAATACAAAAGAAAGTGACCCTGTACGATGAACTCATTATACAACAAAGACAGCCTGATTGGTAGGCTTCATCAATATTTTTTTACTTATTTTGAAACATTTTCTGCCCCTACTGCAGAAACTCTGTTTTTGCTGGTACTGTCCATATTGGCAATGGAATCGGCTAACTCCATTCGCTTTCTCTACACACATTTTTTATCCGGCATTACAGAGAAGTCGCTAAACGCTTTTTACCATGCCTGTTCTTATGCAAAGGCAGATTACTCCAGGTTTATGAACGTCACGGCGGCCATGGCCCTGAAACTGATCCCGGAACGCCTGCGCCCACAGCCGGTCTTCCTCTGCATTGACGACACGCTGGCTGCAAAGTTTGGCAAAATGTTTGAAAATGTGTCAAAGCTTTTCGACCATGCCGCACACAATGGCTCCAACTACCTCAATGGGCATTGCTTTGTCAGCCTTATGCTCTGTGTCCCTGTATGGCGCAAACAGCGGGTTGTCTACCTGGCAGTCCCCCTTGGGTACCGCATGTGGAAAAAAGAAGCATCCAAACTGGAGCTTGCAGCATCCATGGTACGGCAGGTCATGCCCAGCCTTTCAGTACCGAAGAATGTCATAATCCTCTGCGACAGCTGGTATGCAAAAAAAGACCTGGTGTGTGTCGTTGACGAATTTGCAAACCTGGATATTGTCTGCAATGCCAGGTATGATTCCGTCATTTATGACCTTGCGCCGCAGCCCACTGGCAAAAAGGGCAGGCCTGCAAAACATGGGAGGCGCCTGTCCACAGAAGAGGATTTTCCCCTTTCTGATGAAAAGATTGGGGATTATTATGTTGGTGTGCGCCAGGTCCTCACAAACATTTTCAGGCAGCGGGAAGTGCTGGCCTATGTGACGGCATCCCAAAAAACACAGGGATCCAGGCGCCTGTTTTTCAGCACTATTTTTCCCTGCCAGATGCAGATATGCTGCGCATGGCAGGAAAAGGCGCCACTGAACCAGACCGGGAGCAGCCGCATGCAGTTTATCCCCCTGCTGTGTTACTGTTTCAGGTGGAACATTGAAGTCAGTTACTATGAGCAGAAAACATTCTGGTCATTATGCAGTTACATGGTCCGTAGCAGCAGGGGGATTGAGATGCTGGTCAACCTGATTAATATCGCATACTGCGCAATGAAGATACTGCCCTACCAGGAAGAAGCCTTTTCAAAATACCGCAGCGAAAGTGTACAGGAATTCCGGTTTGCCCTCAGCTGTGGGATCCGCCAGCAGGTATTTTATGCCACTTTCCTGCAAAACCTCGAAACAGGCATAAAATCGAATGCTTTTATGAAAGCCTTAAAACAGCTGCTTCAGCGTCAATGCAGCCATTGGCATAAGTTGTAAAGTGGTGTATAATATCTAAATCCACATATTCAGTTATAAAATCATCTATTAAACTTTCATACTTATCCCAATCAGAATGAAAACCACATAAACATTTCTCGCTGATATCATGCATCGTTTCATAAATAAACATCTCATCCACATCCATTAATGCGGCAATGTCTTCTTCCATATGTTTATAAGTTTCCGTCCGGACAACCATGCAACAATATCTCCTTTCCCACTTTTACAAATATTCTTTCTAATAATCTACCTCTTTTGTATATGGGATCAGTTCCAATATGTGTTCTTTTGGAATATCAGATTCCGTCATACCCATAAATTGAATATCATATTTAAAATCAAAAAAATATTTTGCTGCGTAATGTGACACAAACTGGTAAAGAATTGTTTCTTTCTCAAAATCTACTACGTCGGTAAATGGCATCTTGAATTTCACGACAAAGGCTTCCCCCTTATTCTTTAAGGGAGCATACAATTCTGGGTGACTATCTTTTAACGCCCATCTCGCAATCTCTCCGCCAATGCTCTCGCAAAACTGCTCACAGCCAGCACTGCCTTCCTGATCTATCTGTCCCATATCAGAAAAGAAACACAATTGTGCCTTTCTACTCGCCGCAGAATATTTCCTCTTATATTCTTTTTCTACAAGCCTCATTATTTCACCCTTGCCTTGTACATCAAATCCAATATTATCCAATGATTCAATAAGAAAGGAACTATAGGATTCCCATTCATTAGTTTTTAATCCTTGTTCAAGAACCTGTGATTTGCTTAACATTTTTGTAGCATGATATAAGACCAATTCATGGCTTTCCATGCCAAAAATCAATCTTTCATAAAACTGCTCTGACAAATATGAAAAAGGACCATAATAATCCTCAATAGCACACCGTACATCGTTCTCATAACATATATTATTATTTTTAATTTTATTAACTGTCTCCTTCGGTAATTTAGAAAAGTCCGCCAAAATAATACTTTCTATCTCGTTTGGTATTGTCCCCAAGTCAGTTACATCTATCAGCATTCATAACCTCCCCTATCTCTTTGTAATCAGTTTTTTACCAATATCCAGTAAAGTTTTTCGGAACTTTATAACTCCTGCCATTGCTGCTACCGATGCAAGAATCTGTAAAGTATAATTTTTATGATTATTCTGCTGCTTTTCATAAAATTCTTTGTTCTCAGTATCCTTTTGGTACCGTTCTTTCTTCATTTCAGCCATTCTATCCCTAATAGCCTGTCTTTCCGCTTCCGTTTCTGCCTTCGCCATGTTCTCCTTCAATATTTCATACTCAATCGAATCGGCTTCCTTTAATGTTTCCAAATACTTATCATTCGAGTTTATTATTTTGCTGTCAAACTCTGTTACTTCTTTTAATGCATTCGTTGCAGCATCTTTATATAAGTTTGCTTTACGAAAGGAACTCTCACTTTTGCTTATTCTTGTATCTGCCATATGTTCAGGCCTCCTATTATTCATTTGGTTCGATCTTAATATCTTCATAGTTATATACTCCGACTGGATACTCACAAATATATCCGTGGACACGAAAATTTTTACCACAAAAACTACACTCACATTCCTTCCAGTCAAATTTATATGTAAATTCCGAACCCATTTGTCGTTCCTCAGACCACGAATCGCATTCATCGGAAAAATCCATAGGATTGCCAGCACTACAGTAACGATAAATATTATATTTGGATATCCAAAAAATATCAATGGGCAAATATTAAAAAACAAATAATTTCCAAAACGCTATATGATGAAACCCTCGGAGCAATACAGAACAGATTATTTTGCTTTTAGAGCATAAAAATAAAGGGCACCCACGGGAATCTCTCCGCAAGCACCCCATCTCTTATACCTATATCCACACCGCATAATCCAAACTTATCCATCCAATTCCACTCTTCAGCCTTCCCCATCCTGCTTTAGAACCCTGACCGACTTTCACTTCTATGATCGTGTACACACCCGGCGGACAAAACTGAACCCTGGCGAAATTGGTTCCGGCCCCGCTTCTGATATTTAAATCAAAAATACTGACCTTCACCAAAAACGGTACCTTCGCCGCAGGCTCCGCAGCCTTCGGCTCATATACAACCTTGCCGTCAGCATCAAACACTTTATACCCCGGATTTTGATCCGCGCACTTCTTCGCATTGTCCAGAACCTTATAAGCACCCTTCTGCGTCTTGCTATCCGTCCAGCTTTTGCGGACACGGTACCACCGGATCACTTCACCCCCGCCGGAATCCTTCACATCATAATCACTTAACTTCCACTTCTCGATGATGGAGCAAAGCTTCTCCACATAATCAAGACTTGTGGCATACCCGCCATCTTTGATGATCTGCACAGCCCTCTTATAATCCGTACACCCTTTCAGCCCATCATACCTCGGCTTCTTCCCGTTCATCGCCCCAAGCAGATAAGCGGAATGATCCGCAATGGAATCCTCAATACAGGGATACTTACGGAAATCCGCCGTGATCGTCTCATAGCTGCCGTCCTTATTCTGTTCCTGCGTCTTCTTCGCATACTTGCTCTTACCGTCCCAACTTGACCCGCTCCATGTATTCCCGGACAGGCTACACTTCATCCCGAAGAGATTGTTGGCATTCTGTGCCAGCTCGCTCTTGCCATATCCGGATTCCAGAATAAACTGAGCCAGAGAAACCGATGCCAGGATACTGCTCTTTTTCTGGTTGGCAGTAAACAGTTCACCGACCTTCTTAATCGTATCCGCCTCAGATAGATCCTGCAGCACGGAAGCCTGCATTCCTTTTGAGCCGGTACCGCCACCGGAATCTGAAGCGCCGCCCAGCTTCTTTGTCACCTTCTCAGCCAGATCTCCCATCCTCGCATACATCCAGTTTCCCGGACAGGATTTATCCGCAAACCATCTGTGAACCGTCAGGATCATCTCCCCGCTCTCTGGGGAATAGTTCAGCGTTTTATCCTTATCCCCAAACCATATCAGCTTATTTTTCCCATTCCTCCTGCAGATATCTGTGCAAAGTTCTATCAGCTTCCGGTACACTACATCCCGGAAAGCATACGGCTCCGCGCTGTCGGAAGCGCACTCGATCGTCACCGCCCTCTGGTCATTGGCATTGCTGGAAGAGCACCACGAACGGTTCTTCTCTTCCACATACAATCCAACGCGCCCGTCCTTGTCGATGCCGTAATTGCTGGATGCCTGCGTGCTGCTCTTTGCGAACCAATCCCCAAGTCCTTCCGCCGTACACTGGCCAACCACGCAATGAGGCGTGATACGGTCAATCGCCATTGTCCTCTGCCCGGAATGGTTCGGAGAGAGCTTCGTATAAGCCACCACGGAACTATTCGTATATCCCATTATTCCTCACCATCCTTTTCATCTTCCTTCTCCGCCCTGTCATGGAGCTGCTCCAAAACCTTGTGCAGCTTTGTAGGAACCGGCAGCCCCAGATAAGCGGCATTCTCCACCAGCGAAAGCCCTTCATTGGAGAGATAGAAGAAAATGACCGCCGTTCGGAGCACGCTGCCGCTCCCGATCACCTGCGTGTCCAGCAGATGCCCCACACCAACCAGCACAAAGATCAAAACCTTCCGGCAGATCCCCTTAAACCCCACGGCGCTCGACAGCTTTTTATCCGCAATAGCGCACATGACCCCCGTGATGTAATCCAGCACCATGAAAGCCAGAAGCGCATAAAGCAGGCCGTCGCATCCTCCAAGAAGATATCCAAGCCAGCCGCCTACCGCCGCAAAAACCGCCTGAACCACATTCCAAAACTCTTTCATCACAAATTTCCTCCTTCCTGTCATCGTGCAGGGAAGATTTCTCTTTCCCCGCGCATGAAAATGACGGCCCCGTAAAAGCGCCGCCTGTCAATAAGCTCCAAATCAAAAATTATTCTTCCCTGCCTGCCTAAACCCCGGGGCACCCCGGTTCCTCCGTCAGCTCATAGGTAATCTTCATGGTCTGGCTTGCGGTCTTTGTGATCTCCTGAGGCAGGTTATTGATGGTTGCAAGGTACGGCAACGCCAGCATACAGCCGAAATTCTCCGTGCCATAGGTCGCTTCGATATAGAACAGCAGCTCCCCGTTCCCATAAGGGAAGAACTGGGAACAGACACTCACGCCGTCCGTCCCATAAGAAGCAATGAAATCCCTGCTCTGCCCCTTGGTCTGGATTACCTGGTCCGTCTCCGTCAAAAGGAAGCTGTACCCGATGATCAGCCCCTTGTGCTTCAGGAGGAATGCCGTCTGGTCACCTGATGCAAACACCGGGTTATTCCCGGATGTGAAGCCGAAATTGATAAGCGTCACATCCGCGGAATTCTTCAGGTTGATCTTATAGACGCCCGTCCTTTGGTACCGCAGCACATACAAGTATCCATCGCGGATTACCGCCGCGGAACCCAGCGAGGGAGTGGACGTGTATTCATGCACCCCGATGATCCGAAGGTATGCCGCCGTCAGCGTCCAGACCCCTTCTGTAAAAGTGTGATCCGTCTTAGAAATCCTGCACCAGTATACCGTGGCATTCCCCGATGAATTCCCCTTATTGGCAAAGCCATACCAGTACCCGTCCTCCCCGTCAAAGAAATAGTGGTACTGCCCGTAGGACGGATCCGGCCACTGGAAGGTTGTCGGCGTAAAGGCCACCGTCTCCAGCACCTCATAGGCAAGCGGCGTGCCGAATTCCTCTGTCAGCCCAATGGTAAATGTCGGCCACTTCAGGACATACAGCGTGATGGCGGTCCCGTCAAAATCAATGCTGTACGCCCGCTCATGGTCAAAATCAATCTCCACAAGGTTCTGGATCATCCTGGACTTCTCTTCATCTGCATTACTGTAATCATACTCCCAGACCTGCCGGAAGGAATGTCGCTGTTCCACGGTATCGCCATAGCACGCCACCCCGCCCTCCGAGGAGGTCAGCGCCGCGGCATGGATCGTCCCGTTCCCCTGGGTGGTCGTAAAATCCCAGACGAAACGGTATCCGTTTTCGATGGCCATGGATTCTGTCGTGCTGATGCTCCCCCTCTTTGTCTGCGTTCCGGAATTTACATTGTTACTGGCATATGCTGTCGGCTGGTTGTCCGTAGGCGGGTAGAACAGGTTTTCCTCTTCTTCCAGCGCCTGCGGGAAAAGGAGGATGCCTCCCACCGCATTGGGGCAGACCGGCGTCATCTTGAATTTGGAAGGGTTTTCCACGCCCCATGCAAACTTCGGGTATTCCGCCGCAAAGTTATAAAACACGCCCATGGGATTGATCCCAAACAAGTCATTCAGCAGGTTGGTCGCCATGTTCTCTTCCACAGCTTCCTGTTCCAGCGCCCCGGTCTGGGCATCCCGGAGTTCGATCTTCATCTTCCCTTTTAACTTTTTCATCCCATCCTCCTTATCAGGTATTTCACACCTATCAACTGGTTCAGGTAAGCTCATCGCTGACAAACCGGTCCTGGAACATCCCTGCATGCAGAAAACCCTGCACCAGTACCGGCGCCTTCATGGATTCCTCAATACTGACCGTTCCATCCCAGCCCGCTCCCGCCAGGGACTGCCCGGCAACTGTGGCAATCAGCCCCTGCATCCCGATGCTCCCGGATCCTCCGGATATCTTCGCATAAAGCTCCACACGGTTCTGCTGGTTCGCCGTCAGTTTTAAGAGAGGCCAGTACAGAAGCGCCGTGTGCCTCCCCTCCTGCCATGTCTCCGCCGGCTGGTGCATCAGAACCGCTTCTCCATTCACAACAAAACGAAATGTGACAGCCGCCTCTCCCGGAAGCTCATAGGCAACCGGCAGGCTTACCTCAATATCAGAAGCCCCTTCCCCACCGGCATCCGTCCCCGGGATATGTATGGTCCCGGCTGCCGCCGTGCTCTTTACCACCGGCACGGTATCCGCCACCGTAATGACGGCCTGCGCGAAGAACTGTGCAGACTCCGCCCTTTCCGACGCCGCAAATGCCAGGCTTGCAAGGTTCGTCTCCACACCGTCTTTCAAGACGATCACAGAACTGTTGCTGTAATCCGTAATGATATATTTTGCCGCTTCCGTTGTCCCTGCAAGGGAATTGAGCAGCCCTGAAATATTCTTGTCATTTTTACTTTTTACGCCTGTAAGCCTCGGATTCTTCCCCACACCCTTTAACATCTGCTTCCCGCCGATCTTCACCCGCATGGACGTGACCACGCCTGTCTTATTTTCATCCGCCTGCCCGCCCCGGAAGGTAAGGACGTCCCCCAGATCCAGCGCCGGGTTCCCGATTGTCTCCGTGTCAAACGGCACGTAATTGATGGCCGCCACATCATTCAGGATATTCCCGCATATCAGCTTCCTGGCATCCTCTGTCCCCAGCTGCATCAGCGGGTTCACGCCCAGGTTCATGGTAAGTCCCGTATCATGTTCCAGCGCATAATACTCCGCCACCTGCGTCTTCAGGTTGGTGGAACTGATTGCGGTATAGCTGGACACAAAATCCGAGATGCTGCTGCTAAAACGGTGCGCCTGCTCCACCGCCAGTACCGGGCTGGCCCCGAACTTCCGGAGTTCCAGCTTCCCTTCCCGGTCAATGGTGAAAAACCCGCCAAGCACCTGTGCCACATAATAGAGCAGGTCACGGTAAGTCTCGATATCGTTGTCCTCCGCAATCCCCAGCGTCACCGCGCCGTTTGCCATCGCCTCAATCTCCGCCCTTTCCTGTGCCAACGCCACCCCGCAGTTTACGGACGCCAGCGTCATGAAATCATAAGCATTCCCGGAAGTGCCAAAGGCAGAGAAACCCTTATCGAATTTCAGCATGGCATCATAACACTTAATGTCAATAGCCTTCACATGCCGGTCTGCCTCCGACACAAAGAAGATCCCCATCGGCACTTCCTCATAGGTTCCGTCCGCCAAAAGGAGATGAAAGGTAAGCGTCAGGGAAGCATCCAGCAGCGTATACCGGTCAATTTCCGCGATCAGGGAAAGCCCCGCTTCCGCAGCATACACGCCGCCAATCGTGATCTCCGAATTTTCACAGCACTGGCAGCTGATATAGCCGCTGCCCTTCACAATATCCTGCTGGCCAAAATCATAGGACACGCCGTCCTTTGCCGTGATCCGGCCCGTCCAGTAATATTTTCTTGTATTCGCCTTCACCGCCTGCAGGAAGGCATCGCTGACAGGATACAAATGGCCACCTCCTTCCGGGCACAATAAAAAGACCGGTCTCCCGATCCAAGTAATATCCAGCGTGATATTTTTGTCATTTTGCAGCTGGTTATCAGAACTCTTTCAATGTGAAGGAAACCTCCCAGAGCGATCCATACGATGTA